>NZ_JBSFMM010000485.1:0-2708 GCF_053599555.1 Streptomyces sp. NPDC000941 | reverse complement strand
CCCACCTGGCGCGAGTTCCTGACCGCGCAAGCCGAGGGCATCATCGCGGCAGACTTCTTCCACATCGACACCGCCCTCGGCAAGCGGCTGTACGCGCTGGTGTTCCTCGAGCACGGCACCCGGCGGCTGCACATCACCGGGGTCACCGCCCACCCGACCCGCGACTGGGCAGTGCAGCAAGCGCGGAATCTCACCGTCAACCTGGGCACACGCATAGGATCCCTGCACTTCTTACTGCGCGACCGCGACGGCAAGTACAGCCAGGCATTCGACGCCGTCTTCCAGGCCGAGGACATGGAGATCCTCAAAAGTGCGCCACAAGCTCCCCGCATGAACGCGCACTGCGAACGCATCATCGGCAGCATCCGACGCGAAGCCCTCGACCACATCCTCATCATGAACGAGGCCCACGCCCGCCACGTCCTCGCAGCCTACGAGCGGCACTACAACGAACACCGACCCCACCAGGCCCGCAACCAGCTACCACCCGACGCCCACGAACAACCCGCCGCAGCGCATGACCTCAGCACCGGCAAAGTCCTGCGCACCCCGACCCTCGGCGGCCTCATCAACGAGTACAGATATGCAGCATGACATGCAGCGATGACTTTTCGAGCGGCACAGGCTCCACATACACGCCTGCTCGACAGCACGCGATTCGCTCACCCTCCCGGAATTACCGACCCGACCGGCGAGGTCGGCGCCACCCGCCCCAAGACGTGCGAGCCGCTGGACGACAGCGAGTACGCCAACGCCACGCTGGAGGCCACCCATCGGGCTAACAGGGCCGGCCGGATAGAGCTGCAGGACGACGTCGACGGGGGAACCAGCGGTGCAGGCTGACGCGGCCTTGAAGCCGCCCCCGAACCACGCGCCAGGTCAGGCCCCCGCCTGCTGCTGACCGTTCGGGTTTGCCTGAGCAGGCGCAGTTGGCCCGGTGACGATCGCCTGCACCAGTGTGGTCAGAACCTCTGCACGCTGTTCCTGGCTCAGTTCCGCTTCCGCGATCAGCCGCTCCGCGGCCAGGTAGCGGGAGAACTCCAACGGTTGATCAAAGTAGGCCCGGAGATGGGACGACGCCACCTCCTGGGACTTCACGAACGTGCGGCTGACGTATCCGGCCAATGCCGCCGACACTGCCCCCAAGCCGCCAGCCACGATGCTCCCGGCGGTTGTACTCGCGTTCAATGCAATGGCGACGAAGGCGATCAATAATCCGAAGCCGACCAACATTGCAGCCTGCGCATTGCGGAACGAACTCCGGGCCTGGCCAGTCGCGATGTCGTGATACAGCTCCAGACGGGTGTGAGTCACTGTCCACAGCTCCGCCAGAGTGAATCGGGATGCCGGGAGTTCCGCCTCCGGCTCACCCACCACAACGTCACCATGTAATACCCCGCCAGGTATCAAAACTGAGCCATCTGGCCCGGCCTCGCTGGAACCGTTCGGAGTCCTGGCGCTCGCCGAGGGAGCCTGTGCAGCTCGCAGTGCTGCTTCCAGGCCACGCTCTGCGGCACGCACCCGCTCGCGGCTCGCCTGGATATCCCCATCTTCCCTGCTGCGTGTCGCCAGCCAGATGAGGGCCAACAGGCCCCCGGTAACCCACCCCCACAAAACGTCCGGGTTCCCCTGGATGCCGCGTCCTGTGAGCTCGCCGACGACGGCCACGACGGCCACAGGGGCCCCCAACAGCGCGATGCTGCCCCCAAGCCCAACGAGCCAGCGCTTCCCGCGAAATCCGCTTGAGTCTTGTCCCTCACCAGGGCGAGGTGTGTTTTCGGAAGAGTCACTGCTCGGCATAGTCAATGAGAATGCCGATTCCTCACCCGCCTCACCACCCCTTCCGTTCAACTCACGAAGCCGCCCACACGCCGGGCCCACCGCCGCGCCACTCGATCAGCGGCGACGTCTCCAGATCCAGGCTCTCCGGGTCCTCCAGGCCGGCGCGGCGTAGAAACTCCAGCAAGTCGGCCACCCCGTACGCGACGCCGAGGATCACTCCGTCCACGCGCACCCGCCGACCGCCGCTCGGCGACGGCGGCTGGACGACGACGCGAAGCACCCCGGCCATGCGCCCATCGTGCGACCGCGGCCACGCGCCCGCATGTCGTCCGAAGGTCTGGAGGGCCGAACGGTGGACGTGCCAAGGTGAGGTGCATGAGCTACGCGGATGATCCGAAACGCCTCGCTTGGCTGCTGCGCAACCTCGCTGACGCACTCGAAGCGACCGGGGTAGATCCCAGTGGGACTAGCGATGCGCGCAACCTTATGGACGACGCTCGGCGCGCGGCGAGGGAACTCGACCCGCCCAAGCCAGGCAAAGGAAAGGGCCGGATCATCGCCTTCTGATCCGGTTCTGCTACCCCTCGGCGGGCAGGCGGCGGGCGAGCCGCGCGGCCAGCTCGTCGGCGGCGACCGATCCTTCGCGGCGCAGCAGCTGTACGACGGCCTGTGCCTCGCCTGGGGTGATGAGCGGCTGCCGCTCGGCCTGGTCCTCGATCAGCGTCCACAGCTACGCCTCGTCCATGCCCTGATCAACCCCGCATGGCGCGCTGGGGTCACGGCCGTTCATGCCCCAGCTGGACACAAGGCGTTGGCCTGAAGGGTGTCTTTAGAGGGCTTCTCGAAACCGAGTGTGGGGCTGGGTTTGTGCTGGTCAGGCATAGTTCCGGGGTGGGTGAGGTAGGTCCGGTGCGTCCGTGGAGGTG
>NZ_JBSFMM010000484.1:0-2712 GCF_053599555.1 Streptomyces sp. NPDC000941 | reverse complement strand
CACGGTGTCGCGGTCGACTGGGCGGGGATCTTCCATGGCGCATCCCGGGTGGATCTGCCCACGTATGCCTTCCAGCGCAAGCGCTACTGGCTGGAGCCCCAGGCCGGGGCGGCGGGCAGCAGCACCGCCTCCAGCCTCGGGCTCGGCTCCGCCGAGCATCCGCTCCTCGGCGCGGCTGTCGAACTCGCCGGTGCCGAAGGTCTGTTGCTCACCGGACGGCTGTCGCTCCAGACCCACGCCTGGCTTGCGGATCACACCGTGGCGGACAGCGTGCTGCTGCCCGGCACCGCGTTCGTCGAGCTCGCCATCCGCGCGGGCGACCAGGTCGGCTGTGAGGCCGTCGAGGAACTGACGATCCAGGCTCCGCTCGTCCTCCCGGCGCGCGGCGGTGTACAGCTGCAGCTCACGGTCGGCGAGCCGGGCGACTCGGGACGGCGGTCCCTGAACATCTACTCCCGTGCGGGCGACGCCTCGACCGAGGAGCCGTGGACCTGCCACGCCATGGGTGTGCTCGGCATGAGCGCGCGGCCCGACGCCTCGGCACAGCGCATCGCGGATGCGGATCTCGCGGGCGTTTGGCCGCCGGAGGGCGCGGTCGCGGTCGGGACCGATGATCTGTACGAGCGCTTCGCCGCCGCAGGCTACGGATACGGCCCGCTCTTCCAGGGCCTGCGGGCGGCATGGCGGCGTGGGGACCAGGTCTTCGCGGAGGTCGCGCTCGGCGAGGACCAGCGGGCTGAGGCCGCCCGCTTCGGGCTCCACCCCGCGCTGCTCGATGCGGCCCTGCACGGGCTGCGCCTCGGCGGATTCTTCCCCGACGACGGCCAGGTGCGGCTGCCGTTCGTCTGGCGCGGAGTGACGCTGCGGGCGGCGGGCGCCTCGATGCTGCGGGTCGCGCTGGCCTCGGACGGCACTGACGCGGTGTCCGTGACGGTGGCTGATGGCGCGGGCGAACTGGTGGCCGCGGTGGACTCGCTGGTCGTACGGCCGGTGGACCCCGACCGGCTGGCCGCGCCCCGCGGCGGAGAGCAGCACGAATCCCTGTACCGGGTGGATTGGACGGCCGTTCCGCACATTGCCTCGGGCGGTGCGGCGACGGCGGCCACGTGGGCGGTGCTGGGAGGGGCCGAGTCGGACCTGCCGCTCGCCGCCCTGGGTGCCGGAGGAGCGGTGTACCAGGACCTGGGCGCGCTCGGCGACGCCGTAGCGGCGGGCGGCACAGTGCCACCCGTGGTGCTGGTCCCCTGCGCGGCCCCGGCCCCGGCCATGGACCGAGACATGGCCGAGGATGTGCGCACGGGCCTGTTCCGGGTTCTTGAGGTGGTGCAGGCCTGGCTGGCGGACGGGCGGTTCGCGGGATCGCGCCTGGTGGCCGTCACCCGGGGCGTGATGGCGGCCGAGTCCGGCGAGGACGTACGCAACCTGGCCGCGGCCTCGGTGTGGGGACTGCTGCGGTCGGCGCAGTCCGAGAACCCAGGCCGTTTCCTGCTGCTCGACATCGACGCGGACGACGCTTCGCGTGAGGTGCTGCCTGCCGCGGTCGAGTGGGCGATGGCTCAGGACGAGACGCAGGTGGCGCTGCGCACCGGCGAGGTGCGGGTGCCACGCATGGCGCGGATTGCGCGGGACGGCACGCTCACGCCGCCTGCCGGTGTGTCCGCGTGGCGCCTCGAAATTCCGAACAAGGGCTCGTTCGGCAACCTGCGGCTGCTGGAGCACCCTGCGGCGGCTGCGCCGCTCGCCGCCGGTGAGGTCCGCGTCCGGGTACGGGCGGCCGGGCTCAACTTCCGCGATGTGGTGCTCGCGCTGGGCGTCGTACCCGACCAGGAGATCATGGGCAGCGAGGCGGCGGGCATCGTGGCCGAGATCGGCCCCGGAGTCACTGACCTGGCACCCGGCGATCGGGTGATGGGACTGTTCGCCGGGGCCTTCGGCCCGCTGGCGGTGACCGACCGGCGGATGCTCGCCCCGATGCCGACCGGCTGGACGTTCGAGCAGGCGGCGTCCGTGTCGATCGTGTTCCTGACCGCGTACTACGGACTGCGGGACCTCGCCGGGCTGCGGACGGGCGAGTCGGTGCTGGTGCACGCGGCCGCCGGTGGCGTGGGCATGGCCGCGGTGCAGCTCGCCCGGCACTGGGGCGCTGAGGTCTTCGGCACGGCCAGCGAGGGCAAGTGGGACACGCTGCGCGCCTCCGGCCTCGACGACGCGCACATCGCCAACTCGCGCACGCTGGAGTTCGAAGAACGGTTCCTGGCCGAGACCGAAGGCCGAGGCGTGGATGTCGTACTGGACTCCCTGGCCCGGGAGTTCGTAGACGCCTCGCTGCGGCTGCTGCCGCGTGGCGGGCGCTTCCTGGAGATGGGCAAGACCGACAAGCGGGATCCGGCCGAGGTGGCTGCCGCGCACCCCGGAGTCGAGTACCGGGCGTTCGACCTGGCCGAGGCCGGCCCCGACCGCATCCAGGAGATGCTCACCGAACTGCTCGACCTCTTCGAACGAGGCGTGCTGAGTCCGTTGCCCGTCACCACCTGGGACATCTCTAGGGCCCCGGAGGCATTCCGCCACCTCAGCCAGGCCAAGCACATCGGCAAGGTCGCCCTCACCCTGCCCGCTCCGTTTGGTGGTGGGACGGTGTTGGTGACGGGTGGTACGGGGGTGTTGGGTGGTTTGGTGGCTCGGCATTTGGTGGTGGTGCATGGTGTGCGGCGT
>NZ_JBSFMM010000483.1:0-2733 GCF_053599555.1 Streptomyces sp. NPDC000941 | reverse complement strand
GTGTGGGGGGCGAGGGCTTGTTCGCAGGCGTGGATCGATTGGGCGAAGACGGGTGAGGTCTCCAGCAGTTGTAGTCCCATCCCGGCCCATTGACCGCCTTGTCCCGGGTACACGAACACGACTTTGCCCAGGTCACCGGTCTTCCTCGCCGTACCGGTGACGACAGCGGTGTGGGCTTCGTCGGCCGCCAAAGCATCCAGACCACGCAGGAAGTCGGTGCGGTCGGAGCCGATGACCACTGCGCGATGTGTGAAGGCCGACCGGTGTGCGGCCAGTGAGTATCCGATGTCTGCGAGCCCCGGACCGGAACCGGCTTCGTGAGCCGCGGACACGAACTCCCGCAGCTGGCGCGCCTGGGCACGTAGCGCGTCGGGCGACTTCGCGGACAGCAGCCAAGGCAGGGAGACAGCGGACGCCTTCACGCCTGGCTCCTCCATGGCGGGCGCGGCAGTCGGCCCTGCCACCCCCATACCGTCAGGCTCGTCGGTGGGCGCCTCTTCCAGGATGACGTGCGCGTTGGTGCCGCTGACGCCGAAGGAAGAGACACCGGCACGCCGAGGATGCCCGTTCCGTAGCCACGGCACGGCGTCGGTCAGCAGCCGTACCGCCCCGGCGGACCAGTCCACATGTGGCGAAGGCTCGTCGGCATGCAACGTACGGGGCAGCGTCTCGTGCTGGAGAGCCATCACCATCTTGATCACACCGCCGACACCGGCCGCCGCCTGCGCGTGTCCGATGTTGGACTTCACCGACCCCAGCCATAGCGGATGGTCCTCGGCCCGGTCCTGCCCGTACGTGGCCAGCAGCGCCTGGGCCTCGACGGGGTCACCGAGGACCGTTCCCGTGCCGTGCCCTTCCACCGCGTCCACCTCGGAAGGCGACACCCCGGCGCCGGCCAGGGCCTGGCGGATGACGCGCTGTTGCGCGGGGCCGTTGGGGGCGGTGAGGCCGTTGCTGGCACCGTCCTGGTTGATCGCGCTGCCGCGCACCACGGCCAGAACACGGTGGCCGTTGCGCCGGGCGTCGGACAGCCGCTCGACGAGGAGCATGCCGACGCCTTCCGCCCAGCCCGTGCCGTCGGCCGTGGCCGAGAACGCCTTGCAGCGCCCGTCCGGAGACAGGCCCCGCTGGCGGGAGAACTCGATGAAGGTCGCCGGGGTGGACATCACCATCACTCCGCCGACGAGCGCGAGCGAGCACTCCGCCGTACGCAGCGCCTGACCGGCCATGTGCAGCGCGACCAAGGAGGACGAGCAGGCCGTGTCCACCGACACCGTCGGCCCCTCAAGGCCGAACGCGTAGGCGATACGGCCGGAAGCGACGCTCCCGGAACTGCCGGTCAGGGCATAGCCGGCCACCGCCTGCGGTACCTCCCGCACATGAGCCGCGTAGTCCTGCACGTTGATTCCGACGAAGACTCCGGTCTGACTGCCGCGCAGGGTCTCCGGGTCGATGCCTGCGTGTTCGAACGCTTCCCACGAGGCTTCCAGCAGCAGCCGTTGCTGCGGGTCCATGGCCAGGGCTTCGCGCGGGCTGATGCCGAAGAATGCCGGGTCGAACTCACCCGCGTCGTAGAGGAACCCGCCATGCCGGGTGCAGCAGGTGCCCTCGTGATCGGGGTCCGGGTGATAGATCCGCTCGACGTCCCAGCCGCGGTCCGTCGGGAACTCGGTGATGGCATCAGTGCCAGAGGCGACCAACCGCCATAGATCCTCGGCTGACCGCACTCCGCCCGGATAGCGGCAGGCCATCCCGACGATCGCGACGGGATCGTCCAGAGGTGCTGCCGCCTGGGCGCGCTCGGGCGATGTGCCCGACACGCCCTCGCGCGGTTCGTCGTCGGTCCCGCCCAGCAGCGCCGTACGCAACTGTGTGGCGCACTCCGTGGGGCTTGGATGGTCGAAGACAAGGGTGGTGGGGAGGGCCAGGCCGGTGGCGGCCGCGACGCGGTTTCGGAACTCGACGGCGGTGAGGGAGTCGAACCCCAGCGTGCTGAAGGCTTGCTGAGCGTCGATGGATTCGGGGCTGGAATGCCCGAGCACGGCGGCCACGTGTGTGCGGACGATATCGAGAAGGGCCTGCTGTTGTTCCTTGGGCGAACGCTGTGCCAGTTGCTCGCGAAGAGAGTCGGCGGAGGGCGGGGCGGTATCGCCGCGTAGTACCTGGCGGACCTCGGGGATGTCGTCGATGAGCGGTGCCGGCCGCCGGGCGGTGAAGGTGGTGGCGAAGTCCTCCCAGTCGACATCCGCGACGACAGTGGCGGTGCTGTCGGGGCCGTGGCCGAGGATGCGATCGAGCGCGGCAAGGGCGAGATCAGGGGACATGGCCCGGAGGCCACGGCGGCGCAAGTGAGCGCGCGTGTCTCCGTCCGCGGCCATCCCCGCGCCGTCCCAGGGCCCCCAGGCGATGGAGGTGGCGGGGAGCCCTTGGGCGCGGCGGTGCTGGGCCAGGGCATCGAGATACGCATTGGCGGCGGCGTATCCGGCCTGGTTCGCGCTGCCCCAGGTGCCGGCAATGGAGGAGAAGAGAACAAAGCGCTCGATCGTGTCGTGCTCGCGCAGCAACTCGTGCAGAAGCGCCGCCCCGGTCGCCTTCGCCCCGGCTGTCTCGGCGAGATCCGACGCACTGAGATCGGCGATGGCCGACTTCAGGTTGATTCCTGCGGTGTGGATGATGGTGGTGAGGGGGTGGGTTGGGGGGATGGTGTTGAGGAGGTTGGTGAGTTGGTTGGGG
>NZ_JBSFMM010000482.1:0-2765 GCF_053599555.1 Streptomyces sp. NPDC000941 | reverse complement strand
GGCGACCGCGCTGAGACCGTCATGACGCTCATCAAGGAAGCCCCGCGTACCAGGCCGCAGAGCCCGCCGGTCACTGTCGAACCCGTGCCGCGACGCCACCGCCAGCCAGTTCTTGAGCAGTTGCGGTTGCGTGACGGTGAGCGGCCTGGCGGCGACGTGGGTGAACGCCCGCCACGCGTACCCCCAGACCTCGTCCACATCCGGAATGGCCGACAAGAACGCGACCAGCTCCACCGGCACCTCACCACGGCCGGCGACCTCGCTCGCGAACTGCCCCGCGACCCACCGCCCGAAGTCCCTCCCCGTCGTGGACAGAAGGAGCAGTTCTCTGGGCCATGCCCGATCGAGGGCGTGGTCATGGAGCATCCTGAGGCCCACCGCGGGGGTACCCAGGGAGAACTGCGCGTAGGTGCGGCCGTTGTGGCCCGGGGCAAGGGGATAGATCGTGGTCGCCCGGCCGACCTCGGTGATCTCCCACCCTGGAAGATCACCCAGAAGCTTCGCCAGCGGTACCGGCCGCCCGCCCCCCTCGATCGTGCCCAGCCGCGCCAGCCGGTCACGCACCAGCCTCCGCCGGGCCCTCGCCTCCTCCAGCGACTGCCACCGCTCACCCGGGACCACGGCCGCCGGATCACCGACGACCTCCGTGATGGTGCCGGCGCCCCGTACGCTCTGCGGGGGCACTTGGGCCGCCATGTCAAAGGGCATCGGGAAGTCGGGGTGGCGCCATAGGGGGGCCTTGTCGACGACGATCTTGATCCCAGGGCCTTGCGCCAGCACCACCTTCGTGAGATCGGGCTTGTTCCCTGGCTCCGGGACGGGGATGCCGAGCCTCCGCAGAAGTTCAGCGGGGAGGGGGGCGATAGCGAGCGGATAGCGGGGCTCGAGCTCAGGGCCGAGGGCCCCGTACTCGTCACGCACCGCCCGGTCCAGCAACGCGTGCGCCACCGACGACGACTCCGTGAACGGCTCCAGCGCGTCCGCCACCACCCGCCCGGACGGACCGACCACCACCACCCGCGCGTCAAACAACAGCTCCACCTTCGGCGGAACATCCGACACCCGGCTCCCCTCGGGCTCCGACGGATCCACCCACACCACACCATCCGCCGTGTGATACGCCGCGAACGCATGCCCCAACCCGTCCTCCGGCCGCCGCCCCGGCTCCAACGACACCGACCCCGGCCGCCGCGCCAACACCAACGCCACCGACCCCGGCCCCACACGCCCAGCGTCCTCGGCATCCCGCAGCGCATCCGCCACCGCACCCCACGACCCCACCCGGGCCCACCCAGGACCCCGCACCAGACGGGAGCGCGGACCCTGGTCCAGCACCGACTCATCCACCACACCCCCGGCCCGCACACCCGACGGAAGCAACACGTCCGGATGCAACTCATCCCGCAACGCACCCAACAGCTCCAGACACCGCCGCTCCGACACACCCCCCGGCGGCAGCCCCTCCGCCATGCCATCCACAAGGACCGTCAGTTCCGCGCGACTCCACACCCGGGGAGCGGGCGCCGGGGCGGGGTCCGTGACCGGCGCGGGGTCCGTGACCGTGGGGGTGTTCGTGACCGGCGCGATGGAGACCCAGTCGTCGGCCGTGTGCGGCCGGCCCGCCGCGTCCCGCCCCAGGGCGAGGGTGAGCTTGCCGGTGTCCCGGTTCTCGTAGATGTCGGCCTCGCCGTACGCGGTCCGCGCCCGGTGGCCCGTCGCGAGGCTGGTCGCGAGGAGAAGGCCCTCAACGGCGTCCCCTTGCTCGGCGGGATCCGGGTCCGGGAGCAGCCACACGATCTCGGCGTCCGGCGGCAGCGCGCGCACCTGGGGGTCGTGGGCGAGCAGGGCGGCGGCGTCCTCCGGCGGCACCACTCCGGACAGCAGGTCCGAGCCGAGGTCGCCGCGCGCCCGGATCACCCAGGGCGCCGGGCCGCCGGGCCGGTGCCAGGGCGCGAGCCCGGGCCCGGGAACGGAGGAGCCGTGGTCGATCGTGCCGTCGGGCCGGTACCGGACCAGGGTGACCTGGCTCGGGTCGAAGTCCAGCCCGCGCTCGCCCGGTCCGTCCAGGTGGCGGCCGAACGCCCGGTCCCCGGTATCCCGTAGGAGGGTGTGCGAGCCCAGCATCCCTTCGCGTTCCAGATGGAACGCGCCCAGCTCCACGGTGCTGCCGATGTCGCGGCCGGCGTTCCGTGCCCGGTTCACCAGCCGGTACAGCTCCCCACGGCGCTCGGGGTCGGGGCGGTCCAGATGCAGGACGCGGGCGGCGAAGGCGTCGGCGTCGCCGCCGTGGTCCCAGACGCCCAAGACGCCCTGGCGCGCGAGGTGGAGCCCGGCCAGCACCGCGAGGCTGGGCGTGTTGTCCGCCGCGTCCAGCGCCAGGCGGAACAGCTCGGCGCGCTCGTCGGCGGTCACGGGCCCGTACCCGTCCGGTGCCAGCACATGACGGGCGAGCGCGTCCAGGTCCAGCGGCCCGTCGGCCAGTTCCGGGACCTTCGCCCGCAGGGTGTCCAGCCTGCGCAGGACCTCCCGTGCGGTGTCCGGCCCGTGTGCGGCGTACGGGTCGGACAGGCCGTGCAGGCGGGACAGGGCGTCGAACTCGGCAAGGGCGGCGGCATACGGGTCGCTGTCGTACGGAGCGCTGTCGCCGTCGTGCGAGTCGCTGTCGTAGAGGTTGTCGTCGCGTGCCGGGCCCTCGGCCGGGGCCCGGGGGCCGTCCGGCGGCCGCACTGCCGCGGGCTCGGCGGGCTCGGCGGGCTCGGCGGGCT
>NZ_JBSFMM010000481.1:0-2784 GCF_053599555.1 Streptomyces sp. NPDC000941 | reverse complement strand
AACTCCGGCGGGTAGTGCTTCATGACCACGAGATGTCCGTTCTCAGATTCTCAAGATCTAGTGTCTCGTGTGTCCAAGATCAGGGGTCAAGCCCCTTCCGTCTCGGCTTCGGCGATTCGGGCGATCAAGTTGTCGCGGATCTCGGCAAGCCGTGCCCGTTGGGCCGGGTCAGGTCGGATACGAGACCGGTGCGGCACCCCGGCCTCGTGCGCGGCCTGGAGCGCGGCCAGGACCTCCGCGCCGATCCGCGCTCCAGCCGCGTGTACAGACGCTCCACCTTGGCGCTGGGCAGCCCGCGGCCGGAGCCCGGACTTGACGGTGACCTCCCGGTGCGGCACCTCGTCGTGGGCGCGCCACACGGTGCCCATGCCGCCTTCTCCGAGAGGGTCGAGCAGACGGTAGCGGCCGGCCACGACTCGGTTAGGGCTCATGCCCGAGGATGCGATGTCCTCGCGCTGAGCCGGGACTTCCCGCCCCTGACCCTCGGGAACGGGCGGATCCGCCCGGACGTCTCCCGCCTGATCGGATGTCATTGCTCCGCCACCCCTGTTCTCCCCTCTCACGTCAGCAGTTCCCTTGCCAAGGCACCGCATAGGAGCTGCCGATTTCGTACAGCCCTGGTGTGGAAACTCTGAAACGGATCCAGTCACCATCACGCTCGATACAACCAGCGCTGGTGCGTAGCCAGGGGGAATAGGGGATACGCAACCTGACCATTCCAGGCTTGGGGGCTTGTACTGCAATTTTTGCGTTGTCGCTGCTGACGACTGACGCATCTGCACCTGAGATAATTGGCCTGGCACCCTTCACCCGATAAATCTGCCACTGGGAGTCGTGCCATACCGGCTCCAGCCAGCTTGGTCTGCTGCGGACGAGCTTGGCTTCGTCTTTTGCCGCCCAATCAGGCTCACCCCCCGGCAAGACGACATAACCCACCGCCCACTTGTCGAGCCATGCGCGATATTTCCCAATCGTGAACTGGTTTTCATAGAACAGGCCCCCACGTTCTACATCGAGCTGACGATTCCACCCCCGTGCCAGATTCACGTGAGGACCGAGTACGGTGGTTTCGCGATGATTGACAGCAGGCACTACCTCCACACGCGTGCGGTCCGCGTGCAAACGGTCGAGTGCCTTCAACACACCTTGCGTGTGGGACGCCCATGACGGCACAGGTGTCGACATTTTGAGCACATGGACAGTGTGTGCCGTCACCCACTGCACAGAAAGAGCGAGGGAAAGCCCGATAGCTATCCTTGGCACTATTCGAACGCCGCGCTCGAGTAGCACGCAGAGAAGCACTGGAGGCCCGAATAGTTCAGCGAGACGGATTACGTTGGAGCCGACAGGCGAAGAAATCAGTCCGGTCAAAACCACGCCTGACGCATAAACCGCGGAGCTGAAACGTAGAGTCCTCCACTCTCGCGGTGCCAGCAGCGCCAGAACGATTCCGAAGAGGGCTGGCTTCCAAATATCGCCCATTGCCATGGGCATTACGCCGCTAAAAGGAAAGAGCAAGATTTCCAAAGCGACCACTGCGACAGGTGGTGCACAAACAGCGATAGCTCTTCCAATATCCCGGTTCAAGAGCCACCCTGCCCCAAGAACCAGGAGGAACAGCCCTGCGACGGGACTGGCCAGAGTTGCCACGGCGCTGAACGCCGATGCCAGGACCAAGCGCCGACTGGAACCTGCCAGGCCAAGACAGGATACTAGTGCCAGAGTCACGCCCAGTGCGAAAGTCGAGCGCCCCGATGCGACATTCGCCCAGAGAGACAGGGCCGCCAGGAGTGTAGGCCACAGCGGACGACTTACTCCGCTACGCACGAATATACGCCCCATGAACCACGTGGCAATGATTCCCGCCCCCGCGGTGACAGTCCGCACACCAAGAAAAGCCATCAACTGCGGCGCAATTACACTGTAGTTGCCGACATGGATGCCCCCGTACCAGCCCAGGTTGTAGGGGGATCCGGGGTGTCGGGAGACGAAATCCGCCCATGAAATTTGCGCGGCAAGGTCACCGCCACCTGTTGCCAGATAGGCGGCCCATACTGCATACAGCGGCAAGGCCAGGGCGGTAGCCGAAATCGGGACGTAGTGCTTGCGCCAGCATGTATGCGCCCATGTGAATCTGCTGGCATGAACACTATCCACAGGCAGTTGGACCGCCGGGGCGGAGAGAGGCAATGGTCGTCCGTTCAGTATTTCCTGCGGAACTCTTGTGGAGCTATCGAACGTCTCACTGGGCAATTTGATCGATTTCTGGCTCGATGATCGGCAAGAATTGCTCGAACATTTTACTGGCGACGGGTGTTCGCCGTCTCGATCTTGTCGAATTAGTCCACACGCAGATTCTTCCACCGGCGTCAACGTCAGCCACACGTCGTCCGCGGGCCACTTCGGGGGCCCGCGCGTCCGCTACATCCCGAATAGAACCGATTGAGTTTCGGATCAATAGAGCGCTGGTCAGCGACAAGGGCGCGATGACGACAAAGGCTTCGGCCGGGCTCGGTGATTGTCGACGGGCGAGTACGGGAGGGGAAACCGTTCTGGCCACGGCGGGGCCACGTTCATCACAGGACATCGGTGGCAGGGCCTTTCAGTAGTGGCGAAGAGACTCGGCCAGCGTGTTCGGACCTCGTTGACCGGTTGCTGACCCAACCTGACCGGCCGATCAGGAAGACGCGCCGGCGCTGTGCGAGGCTGCACCGCATGCGCATCCTGGTGGTCGAAGACGAGGTGGACCTTGCCCACACCCTGCACACCGGTCTGACCGCCGAG
>NZ_JBSFMM010000480.1:0-2862 GCF_053599555.1 Streptomyces sp. NPDC000941 | reverse complement strand
GTCAGACCTGACGACAACTCCTCGCGGTCACCACCGACCACCACCGCCCGGTGCTCCAACACCGACCGCGTGGACACCAGCGAGTGTCCGATGTCGGCCGGCGTCGCATCGGGGTGACTCTCCATATGGGAGGCCAGGTTGGCGGCTTGCTCACGCAACGCCTCGACCTTCTTCGCCGACACCACCCACGGCAGGGCGGCAGGGGTCACGGCGGGGATCTCTTGGTCGTCCGGCTTGGGCTCGGCGGGCAGCGGGGCCTGCTCCAGGATGGTGTGCACATTGGTGCCGCTGACGCCGAACGCGGAGACACCGGCCCGGCGCGGGCGCCCGGTCTCCGGCCACTCCATCGACTCGGTCAGCAGCTCGACCGCGCCTGCCGACCAGTCCACATGCGTGGACGGCGTGTCCACGTGCAGCGTCTTGGGCAGCACTCCGTTCCGCAGCGCCATCACCATCTTGATCACACCGGCCATACCGGCCGCGACCTGGGTGTGCCCCATGTTGGACTTGATGGAGCCCAGTTGCAGTGGCAGCTCACGGTCCTGCCCATACGTGGCGAGCAGCGCCTGCGCCTCGATCGGGTCGCCCAGCGTGGTCCCCGTGCCGTGTGCCTCGACCGCGTCCACATCGACCGGAGCCAGACCGGCGTTCGCCAGCGCCTGACGGATCACCCGCTGCTGCGACGGACCGTTCGGCGCCGTCAGACCATTCGACGCACCGTCCTGGTTCACCGCCGAACCCCGTACCACCGCAAGCACCTCATGCCCGTTGCGTACGGCGTCCGACAGCCGTTCGAGCACGACCAGGCCGACACCCTCCGACCAGCTCGTTCCGGCGGCAGAGTCGGCGAACGAGTGGCAGCGGCCGTCCGGGGCCATCCCGCCCTGCTCGCTGAACTCGCCGAAACCGATCGGCGTCGACATCACCGTGACACCGCCCGCCAGCGCCAGCGAGCACTCGCCGGTGCGCAGCGCCTGGGCGGCGAGGTGCATCGCCACCAGCGAGGAGGAACACGCGGTGTCCACGGTGACGGCCGGGCCCTCGAGGCCGAAGGTGTAGGACAGCCGCCCCGAGATCACACTGGTGGCCTGGCCCGTCATGTGGTGGCCGCGGGATTCCTGCGGCGGAAGGTAGCCGAAGCCGGTCGCGCCGACGAAGACGCCCGTGTCCGTTCCGCGGACCGAGGCGGGGTCGATGCCCGTGCGCTCGAACACCTCCCAGGCGGTCTCCAGCAGCAGCCGCTGCTGCGGATCCATCGCCAGCGCCTCACGCGGAGAAATCCCGAAGAAGCCCGCGTCGAACTCCGCGGCGTCGTAGAGGAAACCGCCCTCGTAGCCGGCGCCCGAGTCCAGTCGCCAGCCGCGGTCGGTGGGCAGTTCGGCGATGGCGTCCCGGCCCTCGGCGACCAGCTGCCACAGGTCTTCCGGCGAACGGACACCGCCCGGGTAGCGGCAGCTCATCCCGACGATCACGATCGGGTCGTCCGCAAGCCCCGAGGTGACAGCCGTCGGCAGGACCACCTCGCCGTGCTCGCCCAGCAGCTCGCGCAGCAGGAACTCGGCCAGCGCGGTGGGCGTGGGGTAGTCGAACACCAAGGTGGCGGGCAGCCGAAGTCCGGTAGCGCCACCGAGCCGGTTGCGCAGCTCGACCGCGGTCAGCGAGTCGAAGCCCAGCTCGCGGAACTCCCGCCGGACCTCCACCGCGTCCGGCGACGGGTGTCCCAGTACGGCTGCCGCCTGGCCGCGTACGAGATCGATCAGCAGACGCAGACGGTCGGCCTCGCGCAGCCCGGCGAGCCGCTGGGTCAGCGCGGCGGCCGCGCCGGACTCGGAGGCGGCGGCGCCGCCCGCCGTCCTGCGCGCCGTACGGACCAGACCGCGCAGCAGCCCCGGGACCTCGCCCTGCGCACGGAGCGCGGCGAGGTTGAGGCGCACGGGGGCCACCACTGGTTCGTCGCAGGTGGCCGCCGCGTCGAAGAGCGCGACGCCCTGTTCCTCGGTCAGCAGCGGCATTCCGGCCGCGTTGAGCCGGTGGATGTCCGTGTCGGTGAGCTCGCTGGTCATACCGCCGTCCTGGGCCCACGGCCCCCACAGCAGCGACTGGCCGGGCAGGCCCTCGGCCCTGCGGTGGTTGGCCAGCGCGTCGAGGAAGGCGTTGGCCGCGGCGTAGCTGCCGAGACCCGCGCCGCCGAGCTGGCCCGCGACCGACGAGTACGTCGTGAACGCGGCCAGGTCCAGGTCGCGGGTCAGCTCATGCAGATACCAGGCCGCGTCCGCCTTCGGGCCGAAGACCGTGGCCAGCCGCTCGGGAGTCAGCGAGGCGATCACGCCGTCGTCGAGCGCGGCCGCGGTGTGGACGACCGCGGTCAGCGGGTGCTCCGCAGAGACCCCGGCGAGCAGCGCGGTCAGCGCGTCGCGGTCCGCCACGTCGCATGCGGCGATGGTGACATCGGCGCCATGGGTGCTCAGCTCCTCCAGCAGTTCGGGCGCGCCGGGCGCGTCCGACCCGCGGCGGCTGACCAGCAGCAGGTGCTTCATGCCCCATTCGGCGGCGAGATGGCGAGCGAGCCTGCTGCCGAGACCTCCTGTGCCACCGGTGATCAGCACGGTGCCCTCGGGGTCCCAACGAGGCGGCATCGTCAGCACGATCTTGCCCGTGTGCCTCGCCTGACTCATATAGCGGAAGGCGTCCCGCGCCCGCCGCACATCCCACGCCGTAACCGGCAACGGACGCAACACACCCGCGCCGAACAGCTCCATCAGCTCGACCAGCATTTCCTGCGTACGGTCCAGACCGGCGTCCGCCAGATCGAAGGGCAGGTAGTCGCCGTCCACCGTTTCCGCGTCGCGGATGTCGGTCTTG
>NZ_JBSFMM010000479.1:0-2916 GCF_053599555.1 Streptomyces sp. NPDC000941 | reverse complement strand
TTTTCGTTTTTCCCAGGGGGGGTCTCGGGGCGCGGGTCGGTGGGGGGGGAGTGGGTTCTGCATGTCATCTCGGCTGGGGGCGGGACCGGCCGGTCCCGCCCGCAGCGGTTGTGTTCACGGGAGCGCGTTTGTGTTTACGGGAGCGGCGGGCTCAGCCGTCGGCCGCCCCGTTCCCCGCCCCGTCCGCTGTTCCATCCGCATCCGTACTCGCATCGGCATCCGTCTCCGCCGCGCCCTCTGACGTCCCCTCTGACGTCCCCTCCGATGTCCAGGTGCGCAGCGCGCGGGCGATGTGCCGCAGTGGAACCCCCGGGCCCGCGATATCGCGCATCAGCGCCAGCACCTCGGAGCCCTTGACGTCCTGGGTGACGGACAGGCCGTTTATCGTCAGCACCGCCCGGGTCGCGGCCCATGCGGCGTCGGCCTGGGAGTGTTCGAGCCAGGGGTGGCGCAGCAGTGTGTCGAGGACCGCGGCCGCCTTGAGATGGGCGCCCCAGTACACGTCCTGATTCAGCATGTTCGCGCCGTGCCGGTGGATGGCCGCCAGCGGCACCCCGTAGTCGTCTATCGCGGGCGAACCGGGGATGTCCGCGGTCGCCTGGAGCAGGGTGGGGAAGTCGATGGCATGCCCTGGAGAACGGGGCGACCGGGCCGACCGGGTCAACAGGCGTCCTTCAGGCGCGTGGCCGGGTCGAACCCCATCTCCCTGCTCGTGCTGCGCGGACGCGCCGCAAGCTCCTCGTTGAGCTCCTTGAACTCGCCCCGCCAGCGCTGCAGCGAATCCCGGAACGCGGCCAGGAAGGCCTCCCGCGTCTCGTCCCGGTCCAGCGCGAGCTGAGCCCGCCCGTACGCCTGGAGCGTCATGCCGACGGCCGCCGCACGGCGCCGGATCTCCTCGTGTTCTTCTTCGGTGAGCCGGAGGATGAGGTTGGCCATGCCGGGAGACAATCACCCCGAATCAGGTGATCGCAATCCCCGTGGGGAATGAACCAGGGCGCCTCGTGGTTGACTCGCTGACTCTTCGACTGATCGGAAAAAGCGAGCCCCATGCGTGTAGAGATCTGGTCCGACATCGTCTGTCCCTGGTGCTACATCGGAAAGGCCCGCTTCGAACAGGGCCTGGCCGCCTTCGACCACCGCGACCAGGTCGAGGTGGTGCACCGCTCCTTCGAGCTCGACCCCGACCACCCCAAGGGCGACACCGTGCCGGTGCTCGACATGCTCGCGACCAAGTACCGCGTCCCGCGCGAACAGGCCCAGGCCATGGAGGCCCGGGTCGCGGAGGCCGCCGCCGACGCCGGGCTCGGCTACCGCTCCGACCGCGACCACGGCAACACCTTCGACGTCCACCGGCTGCTGCACCTCGCCAAGGCCCGCGGGCGCCAGGGCGAACTGCTCGACCGGCTCTACGCCGCGAACTTCGCCGAGGAGCGGTCCCTCTTCGACCCCGAGACGCTGCTCTCCGCCGCCGCCGAGGCCGGGCTCGACCCCGCCGAGGCCCGTACGGTGCTCGACGACGAGACCGCGTACGCCGAGGACGTACGGGCCGACGAGAGCGAGGCCGCCGCGCTGGGCGCCGGCGCCGTTCCCTTCTTCGTCCTCGACCGCCGCTTCGGCGTCTCGGGCGGCCAACCGGCTGAGATCTTCACCCAGGCGCTGAGCCAGGCATGGGAAGCGTCGCAGGTCAGCGGGGACAAGTAAGCACTGCTTGGGGGTACGCGTCAGATGTCGGCGATGGACGCGGGGGTGGGCGCCTCTCATAGTGGGTGGACATGGAGCCCTTGGGAGGCGCGGAATTCGCGCCGCAGACGACGTACCTCAACACCTCCTCCACCGGTCTGATCCCCGCCCGGACCGTGGCCGCCATGAAGCAGGCCCTTGACGCCGCCGCGGGCGGAGGGCCCGCCGCCGACCTGGCCTGGGAAGCAGTGGAGGAGGCGCGCGCCGCCTTCGCCCGGCTGACCGGGGTGCCGGCCCGGCGGGTCGCGGCGGGTGCCTCGGTCGCCGTGTACGCGGGGCTGGTGGCGGCCTCACTGCCGTCCGGCGCCGAAGTCCTCGTCGCCGAGGGCGACTTCAGCTCGCTGGTGAACCCCTTCACCATGCGCCGCGACCTCAAGCCGCGCGCCGTCCCGCTGGAGGCCCTGGCGGACGCGGTACGCCCCGGCACCGCCCTGGTCGCCGTCAGCGCAGTGCAGTCGGCGGACGGCCGGATCGCCGACCTCGACGCCGTCCGGGCGGCGGCCCGCGCGCACGGCGCCCGGCTCCTGGTCGACAGCAGCCAGAGCCTCGGCTGGCTGCCGCTGAACGCCGACGACGTGGACTACACCGTATGCGTCGGCTTCAAATGGCTCATGTGCCCGCGCGGCGTCACTTTCCTGACCGTGCCCGAGGACTTCGGCGGACTCACTCCGGTCTTCGCCGGCTGGGCGGCCGGCGAGAAGCCCTGGGACAGCTGCTACGGGCCGGTCGAGGAACTGGCGCACTCCGCCCGCCGCTTCGACCAGAGCCCCAGCCTCCTGTCGTACGTGGGCGCCGCGCGCTCCCTCGCGCTCGTCGAGGAACTGGGCACCGCGGCCATCGGCGCCCACGACCGCGCCCTCGCCGACCGCTTCCGGGCCGGGCTCACCGCGCTGGGGCACCACTGCGTGCCCGCCCGTGGCTCGGCGATCGTGTCCGTGCCGGGGCTCGGCCACGCCGCCCCCCGCCTCGCCGAGGCCGGCGTCTCCGTTGCGGCGCGCGCGGGAAATCTGCGCGCCTCGTTCCACCTCTACAACACCGAGGCGGATGTGGACCGGCTGCTGGAGGTGGTCGCGGACGTGGTGGCGGGGGGGGCTCTGTTGGATAATTCGTACCGCAGGCAAGCAAGGGGACGGGCACGCAGCAGCGGTCAGTCGCGCGATTTTCTACGCCTGGCTA
>NZ_JBSFMM010000478.1:0-2987 GCF_053599555.1 Streptomyces sp. NPDC000941 | reverse complement strand
ACACCCCGACCAACCCGAAACCCACACCACCCACACCGCACTCGCCCACCTCCACACCCACGGCCACCCCACCACCTGGCACCACCACACCCCCAACCCCACCCACCACCACCCAAACCTCCCCACCTACCCCTTCCAACACCACCACTACTGGCTTCATGTCTCCGAACCGCAAGGCGAGCAGCACACCCCCCGACCCATCTCGGCCGAACCACCCGCCACAGCCACTCTTCGTCAGCGGCTCTCCCACCAACCACCAGACGCGCAGCAGCAGACTCTTCTCAACGCCGTTCGCACGCACATCGCCAGCGTCCTTGGCCAGGGGAGCCCCGAGAACATCCACGCCGAGCGCGCGTTCAAGGAACTGGGCTTCACCTCGCTGACTGCCGTCCAGTTCCGCAATCGCCTGTGTGAGGCCACCGGGCTGGCCCTCGCACCGACCATCGTGTTCGACTACCCGAGCCCCGCCGCGCTCGTACAGCATTTGTGTCAGCAGTTGCTAGGTACGCGAGGCGAAACCGTCAGCCACGTCCCCCTCACGGCCGTTGGCACGGGCGAACCCATCGCAATCATCGGCATGGCGTGCCGCTACCCAGGAGACGTACAGACCCCAGAACAGCTGTGGGATCTGCTCGTGACCGAGCAGGACGCGATCTCCGGATTCCCGACCGATCGTGGCTGGGACCTCGACAACCTCTACGACCCGGATCCCGAGCGATTCGGAACGTCGTACACGAGGGAGGGGGGTTTTATTCACCAAGCGGGCGAATTCGACGCCGAATTCTTCGGCATCAGTCCGCGCGAGGCCCTGGCCATGGACCCTCAGCAGCGAATTCTTCTCGAGGTCTCCTGGGAAGCCTTCGAGCGAGCAGGCATCGACCCCACCTCGGTACGCGGCACTCAGACCGGGATCTTCGCCGGCCTGGCCTACCACGACTACGCGCAGCGCTTCCCGATCGCCCCCGAGGGGTTCGAGGGATACCTCGTTCATGGAAGCGCGGGCAGTATCGCCTCAGGGCGCGTCGCCTACACCCTCGGCTTGGAAGGGCCTGCGGTCACCGTGGACACGGCGTGTTCGTCGTCGCTGGTCGCCCTGCATCTGGCCTGCCAGGCACTGCGGTCAGCGGAATGCTCGATGGCCCTGGCCGGCGGGGTCACCGTGATGTCCACCCCGGCGGCCTTCATCGAGTTCTCCCGGCAGCGTGGGCTGTCTCCGGACGGTCGGTGCAAGGCGTTCTCCGCCACGGCCGATGGCACCGGCTGGGGCGAGGGTGCGGGCATGGTGCTGGTGGAGCGGCTCTCGGACGCGCAGCGGCTCGGGCATCCCATCCTGGCCGTGGTGCGAGGAACGGCGGTCAACCAGGACGGCGCCAGCAACGGACTCACCGCGCCCAACGGCCTCTCACAACAACGTGTCATCCGCCAGGCCCTCGCCAACGCCGAGCTGGCGCCAACCGCCATTGACGCAGTGGAGGGGCACGGTACGGGGACGACGCTGGGCGACCCGATCGAAGCCCAGGCCCTTCTGGCGACATACGGCCAGGACCGCTCCGCGGACCAGCCACTTTTGCTCGGCTCGATGAAGTCGAACATCGGACACGCACAGGCGGCGGCCGGGGTGGGCGGGATCGTCAAGATGGTACTGGCGATGCGGCACGGGGTCTTGCCGCGGACGTTGCACGTCCAGGAGCCGTCGCCGCATGTGGACTGGTCCTCGGGCGGAGTACGGCTGCTCACCGAGGCCACGCCCTGGCCCGACACCGGCCACCTCCGACGCGCCGGGGTGTCCTCCTTCGGTGTCAGCGGCACCAACTCGCACGTGATCCTCGAACAGGCACCACCGACCGAAGCCCCGGCAACCGGCGAAGGCGCCTCAACGCCGACAACACTGCTTGAACCGTGGCTTGTGTCCGCGAAGTCCGAGGAAGCGCTGCAAGCGCAGGCTCGACGGCTACACCAGTACCTCGCTTCGGCCCCACAACTCGACTTGGCCGATGTCGGGCATGCGCTGGCCACCGGTCGTACGGCCTTCGACCACCGTGCCGTACTCCTGGGCCCCGACCGCGAAGCCTTCATGGAAGCACTGGGGGCTCTGGAGGCCGGCGAGGAACACACCGGCCTCGTACAGGGCGTGGCCACCGGGGCGGGGAAGCTGGCGTTCGTGTGTTCCGGGCAGGGCACCCAGCGCCCTCGTATGGGACACGAGCTCTATCACGCGTTCCCGCTGTTCGCCGCAGCCATGGACGAGGCCTGCGCACACCTGGACCCGCACCTCGACCGGCCCCTGCGGGACGTCATGTTCGCCGAACCGGACAGCGACACCGATATGGCGCAGCTGCTGCACCAGACGGGCTACGCCCAGCCCGCGCTGTTCGCACTCCAGGTCGCCCTGCACCGGCTGGTCACCGAACACTACGGACTCACCCCCCACTACTACGCCGGCCACTCCCTCGGAGAGATCACCGCGGCCCACCTCGCAGGGATCCTCACCCTCCCCGACGCCGCCCGCCTGGTCACCACCCGCGCCCGCCTCATGCAGGCGCTCCCCACCACCGGCGCCATGACCACCCTCCAAGCCAACCCCGAAGAACTCCACGAACACCTCGCACGATACGAAGGGCGGGTGTCGCTCGCGGCCGTGAACGCGCCCGGGTCCGTGGTCATCAGCGGTGATCGCCACGAGGTAGACGCCATGGCCGAAATCTTCCGCGCCATGGGGCGCAAGGCCACTGCGCTGAAGGTCAGCGGCGCTTTCCACTCACACCACATCGACCCGCTTCTCGACGAACTCCGCGCCACCGCCGAAGCCCTCACCTACCACCCACCCCGCACCTCCCTGGTCACCACCGACCCCACCGACCGGGACCCCGCCACACCCGACTACTGGGTCCGGCAAACACGCCAGACCGTCCACTACGCCCACACCACCCAACAACTCCACACCCACGGCGTCACCACCTACCTCGAACTCGGCCCCGACACCACCC
>NZ_JBSFMM010000477.1:0-2988 GCF_053599555.1 Streptomyces sp. NPDC000941 | reverse complement strand
ACGGCACGGAGGTGTCGTTCGCCGGTGATGAGGATTCTGTCGGTGCACTCTGCGCGGGCTGTGCGTATCCATCGTTCGGCGAACGCGTTGGACCGGGGGCTTTGCGGCGGAGTCGGGATGACGGCTGTGCCGTTGCCGGCGAAGACGGAATCGAACGCGGCGGTGAACTTACTGTCCCGGTCACGGATCAGGAACCGGAAGCACCCAGCCCTGTCGCCGAGGTCCATGAGCAGGTTGCGGGCGAGTTGGGCGACCCATGCGCCGGTGGGACGGGCGGTGACACCCAGGACATGGACGCGCCGGGTGGCGATCTCCATGACGAAGAAGACGTAGAGACGTTTGAGGAAGACGGTCTCCACGTGCATGAAGTCGCAGGCGAGCAACGTGTGGGCCTGGGCGCGGAGGAAGGAGCGCCAGGTCTGCTGGGAGGCGCGCTGCGGTGCGGGTGGCAGACCGGAGCGGCGCAGGACGCGCCGGATCGTGCCGGCGGCGACCCGGTGGCCAAGCCGTCGGAGTTCGCCTTGGATTCTGACGTATCCCCAGGTCGGGTTCTCTCGCGCCAGGCGCTGGATGAGCGCGACTGTTGCTTCCGGCAATGGTGGCCGACCGGATCTGAACGCCGTCTGGCGCCATTTCCAGCGCACCAGACGGCGGTGCCAGGTCAGCAGTGTGCCCGGGGTGACCAGCCGGTGGCGCCGTAAGACGGGTGGCAGGTGCCGTGCGAGAGCGGAGAGCACGGCACGATCAGCCCATGAGAGCCGCGGACGCTCGATCTGTCGGCGCAGCACAGCGACCTCATGGCGAAGCACGAGGATCTCGGCGTTGTTCGCGGCGGTCGATCGGCCCAGCAGGAGGAGGCAGCCCAGTAGTCGGCAGAAGATCAGGTAGAGCAGTCGCAGACCCACGATCACTGATCATGCCCATACTTGAGCGATCGCAAAGCCCCAGGTCAACCACCGTACAGCAATAAAGACACCCTTCAGGCATGGCCTGAACTCCGTCGGCCCCCTGCCGGGCGCGGGTGTTCAACTGTTCGTTCCGAGCAGTTGAACACCCCCTGAGCCAGGTCAGGCCGAGCGTCGTTCCAACTCCTCCGCGAACGAGATCCAGTTCCGGGCGCAGGCCCGGGCGAAGGCGGCCACCGCGACCGTCGCGTGCGGCGGTACTTGTTTCGCGAAGCCTTGCCACTCGGCGATGCCGGTGGCATGCGAGCCCAGCCACCGCAGCAGCTCACGGCGAGCCTCGTTGAATCGCAGCGACGGATCCCGGCGAAGTCGTTCGACGATCTGGAGCGGCTGGGCGACGTCCCGGCCGTCCCACCCGGGGAGTCGGCGGCTCGCCACGACCTTCCCCGTCACGGCCGCCGTGGTCCCACGGCCGCCCGTCGCCTTCGCCAGCTCCTTCGCGGGTACGGGACCCTGGCCACGCTTCATCCGCTCCCGGACGTCGCGCACGGTGGCCGGTGCCAGCCCGACCGCCGTGGCGATCTCCCGCAACGAGGCACCCGGCTGCTCGGTGAGCAGCGTACCGGCCAGCTGACGAGCAGCGGCCGTGCTGAGCGGGCGTACCCGCCCGTCCCGGCCGACCCGGCTGCCAAGTTGCTCTCCCGCGGATTCCCGCTCGCGGATCGCACCCACCGTGGACGCGGCCAGAGCGGTGATGCCCGCGATCACCCGGTTTGACCAGGCCGGGTACGAGCAGACGATTCGAGCGGCTGCCGCCGTACGGTCCGCGAGTGTCAGTGGCAGGCCGTGTGCGCTGTTGGCCTTGACCGCGGCGACGAAGACCGATTCCGGGTCGCCCTCCACATAACGGACCTCAATGGCCTGTTGGTCGCGGAGATGGGCAGCGAGGAGGCGGTGGGCGCCGTCCACGACCTTCATCGAGGGCCAATGGACCAGAATCGGCGGCAGCGGCTCATCCATCTGGGCCAGAGTCTCGACGTGCTGCCGGTCGGGCTCGACCAACCTCGGTGACTCACCGAGTCGTAAGGCTTCGATCGGCACGGAGCTGGGCCGGGCTTCGGTGATGGAGGCAGGTACGGCCTCCATCTCATCGCCCGGTTCCCGAACCTGGCTTCCATCGAGTAGATCTGCCACGAGACGGCCTCCCCGTTGGGCCCGCCCACCCCGCTGCGCGCGGCTCGCGACAAGTCCGCCGCATGCCCCCGCCGACGGGACGTCGGCCCGCTGCTCCTGCTGCACTGGATAACACGTGATCTGGAAAATCGCGCACCGCTCCGGACCCAACCGTCGGTGCTGCTTGGTCGCTGAGTGTCCCACCGTGTCGAGGCCACCTTGCGGAAACCTTGGGACCGTCTGGAATCGAGCTGAACCAGCTGGTTCAGCGACAGGTAGAACCACTGGTCAAATGATCAACCGTATGGGGACGGGGATGGAGGTACGGTTCGGGGCGCTGGGCCCCATCGCGGTGTGGCAGAACGAGGCGTCGGTGTCCCACCGGACACGCGCGACAACGACACGTGCTGGCGACGTTGCTCGTCGACGTAGGGAAAGCGGTACCGACGGATGTGCTGGTGGACCGAGTGTGGGGCGAGTCCCTCGTGTTTCGCGGTTCTGGGTGGTCATGTTCCGGCGGCGGCCCAGGCGGTGAGGACAGCCTGGATTTCTTGGGGTGTTGCCTGGTGAGGGCGTGGGACGCGAAAACGGTGGGCGATGATGACGCGGCGGAGTTTGACGTGTGCCGCTCGAAAAGTCATCGCCGCAGGTGCGCGGGATGCGGTCAGTCCGCTGGGATCATGTCCTCCGTGATCGTGTCCTTGTTGTACGAGGTGACCCGGAAGCTGCTGACTGTTCCATCGGTGCTCCTGCGTCGCGGGACGGCGAAGGAGGCGGAGCTGCTGGTGCTGCGGCACGAGAACGCGGTCCTGCGCCGCCAGTTGGCCGGACCGGTCCGCTATGAGCCTGCCGACCGGTTCTGGTTCGCCGCCCTGTCCGGGCTGATACCCCGGCGCCACTGGCTCAAGAT
>NZ_JBSFMM010000476.1:0-3033 GCF_053599555.1 Streptomyces sp. NPDC000941 | reverse complement strand
CGGGGACCCAGCCCGCCTATCCGGACGGGTACTCCACGACCCTCCACGAGTTCGCGCACACGATCCACCAGTACGGGCCTGCTGCCATATGCCGTTGATGTCGCTGCCTGCATGCCGCGGCCGGGCTCGCGCCGTCTCCCCGAGTCGGACGGCCGCGCTCAGCGCTCGCCGGGGCTCAGCTCTCCGCCAGGATGTGGGAGAGTTCCGTGTCGAGGTCGAAATGGCGGTGCTCGGTGCCGGGTGGCACCGCAGCGTCGGTTCGCTTGAGGAACGACTCCAGGGCCCGCGCCGGGGCCTCGAGCAGAGCCTCTCCCTCCGGGGAGCTCAGGGCGATGCAGACGACGCCCTGGCCATGACTGCGGGATGGCCACACACGGACGTCGCCAGTGCCTGTGGGCCGGTGCAGACCCTCGGCGAGCAGGTCGCGGGCGAAGACCCATTCGACCGTCTCTTCGGCTCCGGTGTGGAAGGTGGCGTGCACGGCGTAGGGATCGGCCGTGTCGTACCGCAGGCCGGCGGGTACAGGCAGTGACGACTCGCTCGACACAACGAGGCGCAGGTGCAGCTCGCAGCTGACCGTGGTGTTCATAAGCGCCAGGGCCTTTCGCTCAGTGTGCGCTCGGGGATTCGCACGTCGGCGAAATCGACATGCCACCTACGGTGCCGTTGTAAACCCCTCTGCCCGTTTTGTGGTCCTTCTAGTAGCTCTAGCAGCGGAGTCTCCGGGCGGTCGGTACCGCCATTCCGGTGAACTCTTTTCGATCAGGTAAGTTGGGTCACATGAGCGCGGAGAGTGACGAGCGGCAGGAAGTCGCCGGATCGGCGGCCTCCGGGGCTGCGGCGGGGGAGGGTGCCTCTGGTGAGCCGGTCTTCGGCTCGCGGGCGCCGCACTTCATCCAGAGGTCCCGGGCGTTGCATCTGAGCTGGCAGGTCGGGGTGTTCCTGGTCGGGCTCGCGGTGGTGGTCATCGGCATCATCATGCTGCCGCTGCCCGGCCCTGGATGGCTGGTGATCTTCGCCGGTATGGCGATCTGGGCCACCGAGTTCGTCTGGGCCCAGCTGGTGCTGCGCTGGACCAAGCGGAAGGTCACAGAGGCGGCACAGCGCGCCCTGGACCCCCGGGTGCGCAAGCGGAACATCATTCTGACCACGATCGCGGTGGTGATTTGCGCCGCGGCCATGGCGGTGTATGTGTGGAAGTTCGGGCTCGTCATGCCCTGGAAGATCAAGGAGTGACGTGCGCTGTCGACCGCTCGGGGCGCGGACGCGGGTGGTCATGGGCACGGTTCGGCATGCGCTAATGTTGGGCGTGCGCCGGGGCGATTAGCTCAGTGGGAGAGCGCTTCGTTCACACCGAAGAGGTCACTGGTTCGAACCCAGTATCGCCCACCCTGCAACCGAGGGCCCGGAGGCTAGCTGCCTCCGGGCCCTCGGTGTTGTCACGCGCAGTGATCGCCGGATCCTGGCGCTTCGGTGAAGCGCTTCGACTGATCCTGTCCGAACCGTTGACGTCCGCCGACTACGTCCCTAACTTAGCCCGGCAAGCGCTTGCCTAAAACGTTTCAAGGACGTTTCAAGGATCGTTGGTGTCAAGGCTCGTTGGGCAGTCGGACGACCTGCCCGGGAGGGGCGTCTCATGAGTGCTCGATGGGTGCGAGGGAGCAGAGGGCTGCGGGCGGCCGCGGTGGGGCTGCTGGGGCTGGGGCTGCTGGCCTCGGGCTGCGGTGGGAACGGCGGAGGTTCGGGCGATGGCACGGTGACCATCCGCTACTCCTGGTGGGGCGCGAAGGACCGCGCCGAGCTGATCCAGAAGACGGTCAAGCTGTTTGAGAAGAAGAATCCGAAGATCAAGGTGAAGACGGACTTCGCCGAGTACGCCGACTTCTGGAGCAAGTTCAATACCCAGGCCGCGGGCGGAAATCCGCCCGACGTCTTCCAGAATTCCGTCGCCTTTCTGCGCAAGTACGGCGAGAAAAACATCCTGCTCGATCTGAACCAGCAGGTGAAGGCCGGAAACCTCAGCATGAAGGACTTCCGGGCCGGCCTGGAGAAGGCCGGTGAGGTCGACGGCAAGCTCTACGGCGTACCGGTCGGCGTCAACACCTTCGCCATGTTCTACAACCCCGCCGAGTTCAAGAAGGTCGGGGTGACCCCCAAGGACGGCTGGACCTGGGACCAGTTCTTCTCCGCGGCCGAGAAGATCAGCCAGGAGGACAAGGGGAAGCTCTTCGGCGCCAGCGACAACGCCGGGGTGATGTACCTCTACGACCTGTATCTGCGCCAGGAGGGCAAGGCATTCTTCACCGAGGACAAGAAGCTCGGGTTCACCGAGGACGACCTGAAGAAGTGGTGGGGCGACTGGTACGGGAAGAACAAGGACGGCGTGCTGGTCCCGGCCAAGAAGACCGAGCAGGTCAAGCCCAAGTCCACCATCAGCGCCGACCTCTCCGCCGCCGAGTTCACCTGGGACAACTTCCTGGTCCGCTACGCGGCCGAGACCAAGACCGAACTCGACCTCGGCCCGATCCCGACCCTGGACGGGAAGAAGACCGGGCAGTACCTCTCCTCGCTGATGCTCAGCGGTTCCGCGCGTACCCAACACCCCAAGGAAGTCGCGAAGTTCATCGACTTCATGACCCATGACCCCGAGGTCGGCAAGATCATGGGCTACAACCGCGGGGTGCTGCCCACCAACGCGCAGTACGACGCGTTCAAGCCCACCGGTGTGAACGCCAAGATCGCCCAGTACGAGGAGAGCGTCACCGACAAGCTGGAGCCGATCACTCCGCACCCGGCCGGCGCGGATGTCGCCGAGGCCGCCTTCTTGCGCATCTACGGCCAGGTCAGCCAGGGCAAGACATCGGTGGACGACGCCGTGGACCAGTTCTTCAGCGAGGCGAAGACCGCGCTCGGCTCCTGAGGAGATCCCCCGTGACCCCCACCAAGACCCCCGCGGCGGACGGCCTCGCGCACAAGGCCCCCGCGCCGCGGGAGGCCAAGGCCCCGCACTCCGCCCCCCCCCCCGCCCAAGAC
>NZ_JBSFMM010000475.1:0-3038 GCF_053599555.1 Streptomyces sp. NPDC000941 | reverse complement strand
GCACGCGCGGGCCCAGCCCGCGCGCGGGCGCGGGGCCGCAGCGCCCCACCCCGTACCGCCCGCTGGCCCGTACGGCGTACTGCCTCTTCCCGCCGCACGCGTGGTGCGGGAGGCTCGAACATCGGCTCACATGACCGGGACTCATACGACCGGCCTTGACACGGCGTAGCCGCGCATGGGAATCGCGCGGCAGCGAGGAGGAGAGAAGTGGTCGACGCAGACCAGACGTTCGTCATCGTCGGAGGGGGTCTGGCCGGGGCAAAAGCCGCGGAAACCCTCCGGGCCGAGGGATTCACCGGCCGGGTGATCCTGATCTGTGACGAGCGCGACCACCCCTATGAGCGACCGCCCCTGTCCAAGGGCTTCCTCACCGGCAGCCAGGAGCGCGACAGCGTCTTCGTACATGAGCCCGCCTGGTATGCCCAGGCCGATATCGAGCTGCACCTCGGCCAGACCGCCGTGCAGCTCGACCGCGCCGCCAAGGCCGTCGTCCTCGGCGACCGGACCCGTATCCACTACGACCGGCTGCTGCTGGCGACCGGCGCCGAGCCGCGCCGGCTCGACATTCCGGGCACCGGCCTCGTCGGCGTGCACCATCTGCGCCGTCTCGCCCACGCCGAGCGGCTGCGGTCGGTCCTGGCCGCGCTCGGCCGCGACAACGGCCAGCTGGTGATCGCGGGGGCGGGCTGGATCGGTCTGGAGGTGGCGGCGGCCGCGCGCGGGTACGGCGCCGAGGTGACGATCGTCGAGCCGGAGCCCACCCCGCTCCATCTCGTCGTCGGTCCCGAGCTCGGCAGCCTCTTCGCCGATCTGCATCAGGAGCACGGCGTCCGCTTCCACTTCGGCGCCCGGCTCACCGAGATCACCGGGCAGGACGGCGTGGTGCTGGCGGCCTGCACCGACGACGGGGAGGAGCACCCCGCCCACGACGTGCTGGCCGCGATCGGCGCCGCCCCGCGCACCGCGCTCGCCGAGGCGTCCGGTCTGGAGGTGGCGGACCGCGCGGCGGGCGGCGGGATCTTGGTGGACGCCTCGCTGCGCACCAGCGACCCGGACATCTTCGCGGCGGGCGATGTGGCCGCGGCCCCGCTCGCCTTCCCGGGCGGCGTCGAGCCGCCGGGGAGCCGGGTGCGCGTCGAGCACTGGGCCAACGCGCTGAACGGAGGACCGGCCGCGGCCCGCGCCATGCTCGGGCAGGACGTGGCGTACGACCGGGTGCCCTACTTCTTCTCCGACCAGTACGACGTCGGCCTGGAGTACTCCGGCTACGCGCCGCCCGGCTCGTACGACCAGGTGGTGTGCCGCGGCGATGTCGGCAAGCGGCAGTTCATCGCCTTCTGGCTGAGCGAGGGCCGCCTGCTGGCGGGGATGAATGTGAACGTATGGGATGTCGTCGAGCCCATCCAGCGCCTCATCCGCAGCGGCGTCCGCCTCGACCCCGACGACCTGGCGAACCCGTCCGTCCCGCTGACGTCCCTGCTCCCGTAGCCGGGCCCCCGTAGCGGAACCCCGTAGCCGGGCCCCCGCCGCCGGGCCCCCGTAGCGGAACCCCGTACACCGGTTGCTCGCGCCCGGCCGGGCTCCGGCGTTGTCGGAGCCCGGCCGTAGAATTCACGCGTGGCAGGCAGGATCAATGATGACGACGTGAAGGCGGTGCGGGACGCGGTCCCGATTGACGCCGTTGTGTCCGAGTACCTCCAGCTGCGTAACGCGGGCGGCGGCAATCTCAAGGGCCTGTGCCCCTTCCATGACGAGAAGTCCCCGTCCTTCCAGGTCAGCCCCAGCAAGGGGCTTTTCTACTGCTTCGGCTGCCAGGAGGGCGGCGACACGGTCGACTTCATCATGAAGATCGACCACCTCTCCTTCGCCGAGACCATCGAGCGGCTGGCCTCCCAGGCCGGTATCACCCTGCGCTACGAGCAGGGCAGCGCGACCCCCGGCCGGCAGCAGGGCGAGCGCACCCGCCTGGTGGAGGCCCATAAGGCGGCCGCCCAGTTCTATGTGGAGCAGCTGGACAGCCCCGAGGCGGAGATCGGCCGCAAATTCCTCGCCGAGCGCGGCTTCGACCAGGCCGCCGCCCAGCACTTCGGCGTCGGCTACAGCCCGGCCGGCTGGGACCACCTCGTCCGCTTTCTGCGTGGCCGAGGCTTCACCGACAAGGAGCTGATCCTCTCCGGCCTCGCCCAGGAGAGCCGCCGTAACCCCATCGACCGCTTCCGCGGCCGTCTGATGTGGCCCATTCGCGATATCACCGGCGAGGTCGTCGGCTTCGGCGCGCGCAAGCTGCGCGACGACGACAACGGCCCGAAGTATCTGAACACGCCCGAGACCCCGCTCTACAAGAAGTCCCATGTGCTGTACGGCATCGACCTCGCCAAGAAGGAGATCGCCAAGACCAGCCGGGCCGTCGTCGTCGAGGGCTATACGGACGTCATGGCCTGCCACCTCGCCGGGGTGACCACCGCCATCGCCACCTGCGGTACGGCCTTCGGCGGCGACCACATCAAGATCCTCCGGCGGCTGCTGATGGACAACTCGAGCGCCGAGGTGGTTTTCACCTTCGACGGCGATGCGGCGGGCCAGAAGGCGGCGCTGCGGGCCTTCGAGGACGACCAGAAGTTCGCCGCCGAGACGTATATCGCGATCACGCCGGGCGGGATGGACCCGTGCGAGCTGCGTCTCGCCGAGGGCGACGGCGCCGTCAAGGAGCTGGTGGACAGCCGTACGCAGCTCTTCGAGTTCGCGATCCGGCAGATCATCGCCCGGCACAACCTGGATACGGCGGTGGGGCGGGCCGCGGCGCTCGAGGAGGCCGCGCCGGTCGTCGCCGGGATCAAGAACAGATCGATCCAGCACGAGTCCGCGGTGCATCTCGCGGGGCTGCTCGGCATCCTCGACACCCAGTTCGTCGTCCGCCGGGTCTCACAGCTCGCCCAGTGGGCCCGCGAGCGCGGCCAGCGCGGCGGGCGCCCCACACCGTGCCGACGCCGCCGACGATGGCGACACCGCCGACCACGACCGCGCTGACCACGGTCAGC
>NZ_JBSFMM010000474.1:0-3042 GCF_053599555.1 Streptomyces sp. NPDC000941 | reverse complement strand
TCCGGCCCGCGCGGCGCTCGGCGCCCCGGTCCGCTCGGGGCGCGGCTCGCTGCCGCCGATGGCGCGGATGCCCAGCGCCGAGAGCAGAAAGCTGACCGCGTCGGCGACCACGGTCGTCACCGGGCCGAACATCCCGATCGCGACCCCGCCGAGCGGCGGTCCGACCACGGTCGCGGTCCATGTCGTGGCCTCGAACCGGCCGTTCGCGACGAGCAGGTCCTCCGGCGGCACAAGCGCCTTCAGATACGCGCCGCTGGCGGCCCTGAAGGCGATGTTGGCCGCGGCGACGACGACGGAGACAACGAGAAGTTGGGCGTAGCTGAGCCGGCCGAGCGCGTACGCGGCGGGGACGCTCATCAGCGCCGCGAACCGGGTCAGGTCCATCGCCACCATGACCGGCCGCTTGTGGCGGAACTCCACCCATGGACCGAGCGGCACCGCGACCATGGCCCCCACCACAAGACCCGCGGCGGACAGCGCCGCCACCTGGGTCGGCCCGGAGTCCAGCACGAGGATCGCGATCAGGGGAAACGCGCCGAAGCCGAGCCCGGTGCCGTATGCACTGACGGCATAAGCCGCCCACAACCACCCGAACCGCCGCCCCAGCGCCCGCCTACCCGGCATGCCCCACGCACCTCTCGCCGATCCGACCCACGACACGCTGACCACCGGCATCCAAGCGAGTGGCAGGCGGCGAGAGCAAACAACCGATCGGCCAGGTGGGCACAACCAATCGTTGTGCGGGTAGCGTGGGTCGGCGTGGATCTCGATGCTGTGCGCACCTTCGTGGCCGCCGCGGACGCCGGACGGTTCCAGGACGCCGCCACCGAACTGTCGATCACCCAGCAGGCCGTCTCCAAACGCATCGCCACGCTGGAGAAGACCCTCGGCGTGCGGCTGTTCACCCGCACCCCGCGGGGAGCGAAGCTCAGCATCGACGGACAGGCGTTCCTGCCCCACGCCCGCGACCTCCTACGAGCCGAGGAACGGGCGGTCGCCGCCGTACGCCCCGGCCGCCGCGCGCTGCGCGTCGACGTGATCGGCCGACGGCTCGCCCCGGCCGCCCTGCTGGGCGACTTCCATCGCGCGCACCCCGAGGTCGAGCTCGACGTCGTGACCCTCTTCGACGCCGACGCGGCCATCGACGCCATCCGGTCCGGCACGATCGACGCGTCCTTCCGCGCCGTCGCCATGCCCGGCCGACAGCTCCCCGACGACATCAGGGGTGCCCGTACCTTCGACGGTGCTCTTCAGATCGAGGCCGTCCGGGTCTACGACGAGCCCGTCCAGCTGCTCACCGGCCCGGCCCATGAACTCGCCGCCGCCCGCGCGGTCACGCCCGCCGAACTCGTCGGACACCGGATCTGGATGCCCGGCCTCGTTCCTGGAACCGAATGGGGCGCCTACTACGACGCCCTCGCCGCCGCGTTCGGGCTCACCATCGAGATCACGAGCCCCGACTTCGGCACCGGGCCCCTGCTGGACACCATCGCCGACTCCCGGTCACTGGCGACCTTCGTCGGTGAGCGGACACACCTCGTCTGGCCCGCCGACCACGGCCTGCGGCGCATCCCCCTGTACGACCCGACACCGGTCTACCCGCACTCACTGCTGTGGCACCGCGACAACCCGCACCCGACCCTGGCCGCGCTCCGCGACCATCTGTGCAGCGGGCGCTCCTCGGGGACCGGGACCTGGACACCGGCCTGGGTGTAGCGACGGGGCCGCCATGTTGCCACTGGGAGGCCGCCGTGCCCGGCACGGCGGCCCTACACGCCAGTCGGCGCCCTTCGCGAGCGGGCCGCTCAGTCCTAGTCCTGGTAGACCTTGTTGGTGCCCGGTCCGCCCGAGAGCGTGTCCGTGCCCTTGCCGCCGTAGATCGTGTCGTTTCCGCTGTTGCCGTAGATCGTGTCGTCACCCTCCTCGCCGTAGAGGGTGTCGTTGCCCCGGCCACCGTAGATGTGGTCGGCGTCGGACAGACCGTGGATCACGTCGTTCCCGTCCTCGCCGTACATGTTGTTCTCGGTGTCGGCGACGCCTCCGCTCATGGAGTCGTTGCCGGGGCCGCCGTAGCAGTCCATCGAGCAGTTGGTGATGGTGTCGTCGCCGGCATCGCCGTACGGCCCCATGCCCCAGACCCCGCCACCGCCGTCGAGGCGGTCGGCGCCGTCGCCGCCGTGGAGCACATCCCGCGCGGAGCCCTTGAGAACGTCGTCGCCGGGACCGCCGTAGATCGAGGAGTAGGCGTCGCTACCGGCGTCGACCGTCGCGGTGTCGTTGCCGTCACCGAGGTTGACGTCGTAGTTGTCCGAGTCGTCGGAGCCCAGGGGGACTTCGGTCGCGCACCGGACGACGGTGTGGTCGGCGGCCGAGGGGTACACGCACTCGTCGTATTCCGCCGCGGTCGGATCGATGGTGATGTCACCCCGATCGCGGAAGGTGATGACGTAGTACGACTCCCACTCGCCCCGCTGTTCGATCTCCACGGAGACCTTGAGGTTGTTCGTCTGTCCGGCGGCGCCCTTGTACCAGAGCTCACTGTCCTCGTGGACGACGGAGGCCACCGTGGTGGCCGCCTGGGCGGCGGGGGCCGCGAATAAGGCTCCCCCGAGGGCGAGGGCGAGCGTGGAGGTGGCGGCGATGATTCCGTGCTTACGCATGCCAGAAGTGACCCTTCGCGGTGCTTGATGGTGGTCAAGGCCGACGCACAACGGGAAGGCGTCGGCAAAGCGGTAGACATGGCTCCGGGGGTGGGGGTTGTGCCGGAAACAGCACTTCCGTTGGCCTGGGCGAACATGTCATCCCGGGGCTTCCTGGCGTTCTTCTGGAGGGCACCGAAGGGCAACTCTGCGGACGGCTCCGGTTCCGCGCCGCGCGTTGCATGTGCGGCTCGCTTCGCGGTGGGCTTCGCTTCGCGGTGGGCTTCGCTTCGCTGCGCCTGCGCCTGTGCGCCGTCTCGCGGCATTCGGCTCACGCGAGTGCGGCTTTCGTCTCGGACCCTCCGGGTCCAAAGCGGCAGCGGGAAGGAGAGGGGGCGGCCGG
>NZ_JBSFMM010000473.1:0-3051 GCF_053599555.1 Streptomyces sp. NPDC000941 | reverse complement strand
CGCGGCACGGGTTCGACAGTGACCGGCGGGCTCTGCGGCCTGGTACGCGGGGCTTCCTTGATGAGCGTCATGACGGTCTCAGCGCGGTCGCCCACGACATGCTGAAGGTCGAAATGGAGCGCCATTTCCGGATCTTCAGCCCGGGCGGAGTCGTTTCGGACGTGTTCTTCGACTTCGTGGTCCGCGATCCCGGGGAGACCGGCGATGTGCCGTCCCCGCGCGAGCAGCTGACCGCCGCGCTGACGGGGCGTACGTCCCAGGGGAGGCGGATCGGCTCGCTCGAGTCGGTCGGCATGGACGAGTTCCCGGCCCTGGACACCAGCGGCGGCCGGCTGCTGGTCGCGCTGATGGTGAACGAGTTCCGGGGGTACGGGTTCGACGACAGGACCATGACCGAGGAGCAGATCGAGCAGGCCGAGGCCGAGTTGGCGGAACTCGGCAGGGCGATATACGAGCGGGCGGTGGCGGCCTCGGTTCCGCTGTCTCCCGACGTGCTGAGCCGGTCGGTGGAGCGGATTCTGGACGATCCGGTGGTCCAGGGGTTCGCCCCGTTCGTGGCCCTGCTCGTCGGCGGCGTCCCGCAGGTGGAGGGCCCGAATCAGCGCGTGCTGACCATGGCGAACGCGATGGCCGTGGCAGGCGCCCTGGGCCGTTATGCCCTGGGACACGTCCGGTTGTCCCCGGACAGTCCGGCGTATCGGCTGGCGGCCGAGGCGCTGGAGAAGGTGGCCGTTCTCCTGACGACCGGGACCGTGCCTGTCGAAGAGCGTGCGCGTGTCGAGGGGGCCGTCAGGAGCGCGGAGATGGCGTTGACGGCCGTCCTCGAGTCGTCGGCACCGGCCGCGATCGAGTGGCCGGCGGAGATCGAGGCGCTGGACGGGACCCTGGTTCCGGTGGATCAGGTGTCGCAGGTGCAGCACCGGGATGCGTCGGATGTGCAGGTGGGGGTGTCGCTGCGGGGAGCCGGACCGTGGAGGGGGCGCCAGCAGTCCTACGGTCTGCTGCCGGAGGTGGAGCACTATACGGAGGTGCGGTGGGCGCCGCCGGAGGGCGGATGGTACCGGGCATCGGCGGTGGTGGCGGAGGGTCCGCGGAAGGAGGCTCCGTTCGGCAAGGTGTTCCTGGTCGGTGTGGACGGGGACGGGACCGTGGCACGGTTGCCGGTCCAGGGTGGGTCGATTGTGTCGTTCGCCTACGAGCGGGTGGCGGACTATGTCTTCGCGCGTGTGCCGGCGTTGACGGCGGCGTCGTGGGATACGGCTGTGTGGTGGGTGGGTGCGGATGTGGCGGGTCCGTATGCGCGTGGTCGTGATCCGCTTCAGTGGCCGGTGGCGGGTCAGGTGCTGTCCAACCGCTTTGACCGGTGGTTGTGGACCTCTGCTCTGGGTGGGGAGCCCGGGTTCGCCACGCGTAGGGAGGCGGACGGGAACGGTGGGCAGAAGCAGGTCACGTGGCTTCGGCTGGAGGAGGGTGACTCGCTGGCGGGGTTCCGTCCGGAGCCGTCGTCGGTTCAGCTGGCCGTGTGGGCTGAGCGGGTGGCGGGTGATCGGAGGCGGGCTGGGGATGTGCAGCGGTGGTGGCGGGCGGTCCGGCTGGTGTTCGGGCCGTTGTTGGAGGATGACGTGGCGGTGTTCGAGGCTCTGTTGCGTGGTTTCCGGGCGTTGGATGAGTGGCGGGCGGGCCGGGGGGATGCTTCCCCGCTGACCTGGAGTGGTCTGCTGGATGTGGTCAACCAGTACATGGATCTGGTCAACGCGTACGTCTCCGAGTCCGGGCGGGCCCCGCTGGTGTGGTGGCAGGTGCTGCCGTTGGCTCTGGTGTCGGCCGCGGGTGAGATCGGGGTGGAGCTGGAGCTGTCCCGCCTCGATCTGACGCCGCGGTATGAACCCCGGCGGGCGTGGGAGGAGGCCCCGGAGTCCCCGGTGGCGCCCCGAGCGGGCGCCGCCGATGAGCCCCCTGGCAGCCCCGCGCCCGTCCGCCCGGCCTCCCCGCGGTCGATCGAGCCCGGGCCTGCCGGGGGACTCGAACAGCTCCCCGCCGCCCGGCCACTCGCCGTGGACACCGCGGACTCCGCCGACTCCGCCGACCAGGTCTTCGTCCCCGCGTGGAACGCGCACGCGGGGGCGTGGACCGCGTTCGCCGAGGCTGCCACGGGGGCCGCGTCGGCGGAGCGGGCCGGGCGGGCGAGCGGCGAGGACACGCTGATGGCGGACCCGGACCAGGAACCGGACTTCTGGGCCGGCGTTGAGCGGGCGCGTGAGCGGTTGGAGGAGGCCGAGGCGCGGCTGTGGGCTCTGGGTGTCCCGCTGGATGTCCTGGCCGGGGCGCGGGGTGCCGCTACCGGCGAAGCCGCCGAGGCCCCGGTCGTGCCTCGGGACGACGCGCAACGGCGGTGGATCGCAGAGGAGTTGACCGAGGAGGACGTGAATCCCGTCGCGGCGCGGCTCGCCGCGAGCGCCACCACCGGCCTGGACGAGGCCGACGTACGTGCCGCGGGCGTCACGCCGGTCTACGACCAGCAGGCCCAGATCCAGATGGCGCTCCGTGGGGACAGTGGGGACAACCGGGTGCCGGTGCACGCGCTCCCGCCGCTGGAGCTGGCCCGGGTGCTGATGATGCGGCCCGGCCCCTGGACGGACGCACTGGACGACGTGGCGGCGAACGCGTCACGGCGGCTGTGGGCGTCGGCGTACGCGGACTTCGCGGGCGCGGCAGCCGGTGCGGCACCTGGTACGGCACTCGGCGGTGCCATGGAGACGGACGTCGCCCGGGCCTGGGCCGCCGCCGTCTCCTTGGTGCTGCCGGTGGAGCCGCACGCGGTGCTCGCCGACTCCCGGTACGCCGGGGACGGCTTCCGCAGAGTGGTGCGCCAGGTCGCCGATCACCTGTTGATGTGGGGCCCGGACACGGAGGCCGCGCTGCGGTCCGCGGCGGAGCTGGCCGACATCCTGCGGCTCGATCTGGGTCTGCGGCGGCGCTGGGACGTGCCCGCCGCGGACGGTGCCGGGTCGGGGGGCTCCGCCTCGCGGGTGTTCGTCGCGCCGGTCGCCC
>NZ_JBSFMM010000472.1:0-3053 GCF_053599555.1 Streptomyces sp. NPDC000941 | reverse complement strand
CCGGCGGTGTATGCACACCGCCGGGGCCGCCCGTCGTACCGTGGTCGACTCGTACCGGGCGCGGTCAGACCGAGCGCTGGTACGACCGGAAGGTGCGGGTCGACAGCCAGACCGCGGCCAGCGCGAGCGCCAGCAGCGCTCCGCCGCGGGTTGCCACATCGGCCCAGTCCGGGTTCTCCGCCATGGCCGAGCGGCCGGCCACCAGGGCCCAGTTGACCGGGTTGAAGTCGGCGATGTGCCGCATCCAGCCCGGCATCAGGGAGGGGGCCATGAAGGCCTCGGAGAGGAAGGTCAACGGCAGCAACAGGAAGGTGTTGATGCCGATGATCGACTCGCGCTCGCGGACCAGCATGCCCAGGGCGTTGGAGAGCGCGCCGAAGACCGTGCCGAGCAGCGTGCACGCCACGATCAGCAGCGCCAGCCCGGTGATGCCGCCCGGGTAGTCCGCGCCGCCGAGCTTGCCGAGCGCCACGATGATGACGGACTGCACGGCGGTGGTGATGCCTTGGGAGACCACATTGCCGTTCATCAGGGCGCCGCGGGAGACAGGCGTGGTCAGAAAGCGGTTGAGGGTGCCGCGCTCGATTTCCTCCAAGGTCCCCATGCCCGCCCACATGTTGGAGGACAGGGCGCTCATCACCACGATGCCCGGGACCAGATAGTCCAGATACGAGCCGGTGCCGAAGCCGCCGAGGTCGGTGATCTTGCGGAAGAGGGAGCCGAAGAGGAACAGCCAGATGACCGGCTGGATCAGATTGATCAGCAGGAAGACGGGCTGGCGCCAGTAGGCCATCAGCTGGCGCTGTGTCATGTACCAGGTCTGGGTGAGGGTCGCGCTCATCGGACACCTCCCGCGGCAGCGGCCGGCACGGGCGCCTCGGCCGCGGCCTCCGCCTCGGTGAAGCTCCGGCCCGCGTAGCGCAGATAGACGTCGTCGAGGGAGGGGCGGGCGACGGTCGCGGTCGCCACGGCGGCGCCCGCCCGCTCCAGGGCGGTGAGCAGTGTGGGCACGGCGGCGGCGCCGTCGTCGGCGCGGGCGCTGACGCGCCGGCCGTCCACGGCCACCTCGTGTACGCCCGGCAGCGCGGTGAGCGCGTCGCGCAGCGGCGGCTCCGCTCCGTCCGCGACGGCCTCGCTCAGCTCCAGGTGGACGGCGTCGCCGCGCAGTTCGCCCTTGAGCTCGTCCGGGGTGCCCTCGACCACGACCCGGCCGCGGTCGACGATGGCGATGCGCTCGGCGAGGCGGTCGGCCTCTTCGAGGTAGTGCGTGGTGAGCACGATCGTCAGGCCGTCCTCCCCCGCGAGCCGGGCGATCTCCTCCCACATGGCCGTGCGGGCCTCGGGGTCGAGCCCGGTCGTGGGTTCGTCGAGGAAGAGCACTTCGGGGCGGTGTACGAGCCCGAGCGCGACGTCGAGCCTGCGGCACATCCCGCCGGAGTACCCCTTGACCGGGCGGTTTCCGGCGTCAGCGAGGTCGAAGCGGGCCAGCAGCTCATCGGCGCGGCGGACGCAGGCGGCGCCCCGCAGCCCGTACAGCCTCCCCTGCAGCAGCAGGTTCTCCCGCCCGGTGGCCACCGGGTCGGCGCCGGACTTCTGTGCCACGACGCCGATGGCGGCGCGCACCCGCCCGGGGTGGCGGAGCACATCGTGTCCGGCGACGGCCGCCGTGCCCGCGTCGGGGCGGGCGAGGGTGGTGAGGATCTTGACGGTGGTGGACTTCCCGGCCCCGTTCGGGCCGAGCAGGCCGAAGACGATGCCGGACTCGACGGCCAGTTCCATGCCGTCAAGGGCCTTCACCCCGCCGGGGTAGGTCTTGACCAGTTGATTGGTTTCCACTGCGAGCGCACGTGTGCGCATGTGGTGCGGGGTGCGTCCCCCGGTTGTCGGCGCCATGGTGGCGTGTCTCCACTCTGATCTGTCGCATCTGATCTGGCCTACGACATCGATCTGTCGGGTGCTGTCGCGTGCGAAATCCGCCGCACCGATCCGCGGGTGGAGAGCCGGGCTATCCTGGGTGTGCCGCACCTCGATCGCCTGGCCTGCCATCACCGCAGGTCCGGTCCGGGGTCAGGGCCCTGGTGCGCGCTGTTGGCGCAGCGCGCACCAGGGCCTTCTTCACTCCTGTGGCTTGGTTCTCTCCTCTATCTCGACCCATTCCGCCGGGATCTCGCCGGTCCGGCTCAGCGCCCGCCATGCGGCCGCGCCGGAGAGGTTGCCCGCCGCAAGCTCCTCGCGCAGCGAACGGACCCACTCCATCTCGGCGCGGATCATGTGCAGTTCGTACTCCGTCTCCAGCAGGAACACCCTCGGCAGGTCCTTTTTCAGGGCGCCGATCGTGCCGTCAAGGGCCTCGGTCTGGGCTTCCAGCGTCTCGGCCCGCCGCCGCAGCAGCTCGTCGGCCTCGTCGATGGGCAGCACCAGGATCAGCGAAAGCGCGGCCGAGAAGGCGGGGTACTCCCGGGCGGGGACGGACACCAGCTCCGCCAGCCAGTCGTGCAGCTCCCGCCGGCCGTCCTCGGTCAGTCCGTACACCGTGCGCTCGGGGCGGAGCCCCTGCCGCTGGGTGCCGGCGACCTCGACGAAGCCGTGCTTCTCCAGGTTCTGGACGACGGTGTAGAGCGAGCCGTAATTGATCTTGATGCTGTGTTCCTTGCCCCGTCGCCGGAGCACCTGCGCGATCTCGTACGGATGCATCGGCCGCTCGCTCAGGAGCGCCATCACCGCGAGCGCCAAGGGGTTGCTCAGCTTGCGCCGCTTTGCCGTCACCGTCATCATCACCTCGCCCCCGTATATCCGTCGCCGAACATATCGCGACTCAACGGAGGCGTCAACCGCGATGTATCGCGACTGCGCAGGCTCTACGGCCACACGTATACGACGGGCCGTGTCCGGCCGGGGACCAGCCCCGGCCGGACACGGCCCGCAAAGAACGCCGTTCGGCGGATCAGCCCACGGAGGAGTACGCCACCACACCGCGCAGCAGCGCATCGACCGCCCGGCGGGCGGCGCGCGCCACCGTGCCGCCCGCCGGGGCGGCCACGGCGATCTGGCCC
>NZ_JBSFMM010000471.1:0-3064 GCF_053599555.1 Streptomyces sp. NPDC000941 | reverse complement strand
GGAATGGTCGGCGGGGGCGCGGGCAGCGGCGGCCGGGAGGCAGCCGCGGCGAACGCCTCCTGCGCCGAGACGCCCTCCGGCGCGTGGCCCGCGGCATCTTCCGCCGCGCCGTCCGGGGCGCGCCGCCCGGCGGCGCGCGCCACGCTGCGCACCTGGAGCTCGTCCAGGAGCTCGCGCTCCCCCCGGCCGCGCATCAGCAGCAGTACGAACGGGTCCTCGTCCAGCAGCCGGGCGACCTGGTAGCACAGCGCCGCGGTGTGCGGGCAGTGGTCCCAGGCCTCGCAACCGCACTGCGGCTCCAGATCGCCGATGCCCGGGAGCAGTTCGACGCCCGCGGCCGCCGCGTCCTCCGCGAGCTGCGGGGGCATGTCCCGGTCGAGCAGGGCGGCGATATGTCCGGCCCGGTCGGCGACCACGTCCAGCAGCCGTTCCCACTCGGCGCCGGTCAACTCCTGCAGCAGCACATCGGAGCGGTGGGGCGTACGGTCGCGATCCCGTACCACCGCCGTGATCCGGCCCGGCCGTACGCACACCGCCCCGACCGCGCCCTCGCGCGCGTGTTTGCGCCCGCGCCCCAGCTGCTGCCCGTCGAGCGCCGTGTCCTCCAGCGCCTTCAGCCACGCCCGGCCCCGCCAGGTGCTGGCGAAGCCGCGGCCGCGGGCGGGCGGCAGGGCCTCGAAGGTGCGCTCGCGCCCGTCGTACGCCGCCTGGCCGTCCCCGGTGTCGCTCATCGCTCGGTCCCCCTCAACTCCACGAGCTGTGCCAGCTCGGCATCGGTCAGTTCGGTGAGCGCCGCCTCCCCGGCGCCGAGCACCGCGTCCGCCAGTTCCCGCTTGCGCTCGAGCATCGCGGCGATCCGGTCCTCCACCGTGCCCTCGGCGATCAGCCGATGCACCTGCACTGGCTGGGTCTGCCCGATCCGGTACGCGCGGTCGGTGGCCTGCGCCTCCACGGCCGGGTTCCACCAGCGGTCGTAGTGCACGACATGCCCGGCCCGGGTGAGGTTCAGGCCGGTGCCCGCCGCCTTCAAGGACAGCAGGAACACGGGCACTTCGCCCTCCTGGAAGCGGTCCACGAGCTCCTGACGGCGCGCCACCGGCGTGCCGCCGTGCAGCAGCTGCGCGCCGATGCCGCGCGCCGCCAGGTGGTCCTGGAGGAGGCGCGCCATCTGTACGTACTGGGTGAAGACGAGCACGCTCGCGTCCTCGGCGAGGATGGTGTCCAGCAGTTCGTCCAGCAGCTCCAGCTTTCCCGACCGGCCGGGGATGACGGGCCGGTCCTCCTTCAGATACTGCGCGGGGTGGTTGCAGATCTGCTTCAGGCCGGTCAGGAGCTTGACGATGAGCCCGCGCCGGGCCAGCCCGTCGGCGCCGGAGATCTCGGCGAGCATCTCGCGCACCACCGCCTCGTACAGCCCCGCCTGCTCCTTGGTGAGCGACACGGCGCGGTCCGTCTCGGTCTTCGGCGGGAGCTCGGGCGCGATGCCCGGGTCCGACTTGCGGCGCCTGAGCAGGAACGGGCGGACGAGCTTCGCCAGCCGCTCGGCGGCGGCCGGGTCGCTTCCGCTCTCGACGGCCTGGGCGTAGTGGGCGCGGAACCACCCGAGGCCGCCGAGCAGCCCGGGCGTCGTCCAGTCGAGGATCGCCCACAGCTCGGAGAGGTTGTTCTCGATCGGGGTGCCGGTGAGCGCGACGCGCGCCTTGGCACCGATGGTGCGCAACTGCTTGGCGGTCGCCGAGTACGGGTTCTTGACGTGCTGCGCCTCGTCGGCGACCACCAGACCCCAGCCCTTGGGCGCCGCCTCGGCCAGCCGTGGCGCGTCGAGGCGCATCGTCCCGTACGTGGTGAGGACGAACTCCCCGTCCGCCAGGTCCTCCAGGGTGCGCGCGGCGCCGTGGAAGCGGCGCACCGGGGTGCCGGGCGCGAACCGTTCGATCTCGCGCTGCCAGTTCCCCAGCAGGGAGGCGGGCGCGACCACGAGGGTGGGCCCGGCGGCCTCGGGGACGGTCTGGCGGTGAAGGTGGAGGGCGATCAGGGTGATGGTCTTGCCAAGACCCATGTCGTCGGCGAGCGTGCCCCCGAGGCCGAGCGACGTCATCCGGTTCAGCCAGCCCAGGCCCCGCAGCTGGTAGTCGCGCAGGGTGGCGGCCAAGCTCGCGGGCTGGGCGACCGGTTCGTGGCGCGTGCCCTCGGGGTCGGCGAGACGGTCCCGCAGCGTGGCCAGCCAGCCTGCGGCCCGCACGTCGACGCCGGTGCCCTCGGCCTCGGTCCGGCCGGTCAGCACGGCGCCGAGCGCGTCGGCGGTGGTGATGTCGCGGTCCTTGCGGCCGCGGGCCCGGCGGACCGCCTCCGGGTCGATGACGACCCACTGGTCACGTAGCCGCACCACCGGACGGGCGGCCTCGGCGAGCCGGTCCAGCTCCGCCCGGGTGAGCTCCTGGTCGCCGACGGCGAACCGCCAGCTGAAGCGGAGCAGCGCGTCGGCCGACAGATACGAGGGCATCGCGGATCCGGCCGGGTCCGGTGCCTCGCCGTCGGCACCGCCCTGCGGGCCGACGACGGCGCGCGCGGTCAGCCCCCGCGCCAGCTCCTTCGGCCAGTGGACCTGGACTCCCGTGGCGTCCAGCGCCTCGGCCGCCGGGCCGAGCAGTTCGACGACTTCCTCGTCGGCGAGGTCGAGCGCGTCGGGCACGGCGGCCGACAGCAGCGGTGCGAGCGGCACCCAGGCGCGGGCGGCCCGTCGCAGCGTCAGCAGCGCGTCCATACGGGCGCGCGGGCCCAGGGCCGCGGCGGCGGCCGAGGTGCCCGCCCACACCTCGGCGGCGTCCGCCAGCAGGGCTGGGTCGGCCAGGCTGTGGAGTTGGAGGACGGCGCGGAAGCGGGGACCGGAGGGGGCTTTGCCGTTTCCGTCGCGGTGGCCGTTGCCGTCGCCGGTGAGGTCACCGCTGCCGGTGAGATCACCGTGCAGCAGCTCGATCCGCAGCGACAGCCGGACGCCGGCGTCGTGCCCGGCGGCGACATCCGCCGCCCAGGCCCGCTGCGCGGGCAGGCGCTGCGGCTTGGC
>NZ_JBSFMM010000470.1:0-3072 GCF_053599555.1 Streptomyces sp. NPDC000941 | reverse complement strand
CCCAGCCGACGGCGTACAGCCCGCTCGCCGCCGCCCGGCTCGCCTCCCGCACCTGCCGCGCCGCGCGCGGGCGCAGCACCACCGACGCAACGCTCAGCACCGGCGCCCCGGCCGCGTCCCAGACGTCGACCCGCAGCTCCCGGTCGTCCGTCGTCGCCACCGGCGCCAGGCGTACGCGCGCCGCGCGGGCGCCGGTCGCCCACAGGCGTACGCCGCTCCACGCGAACGGCCGCCACAGCCGGTCGTCCGCCGCCCCGGTCAGCAGCGCGGGCTGCAACGCGGCGTCCAGCAGCACCGGATGAACGCCGAAGCCGTCCGCCCCGTCCCCGGCCTCCGCAGGCAGCACGACCTCCGCGAGCAGGTCGTCGCCGTCCCGCCACAGCGCCCGTACGCCGCGCAGCGCGGGCGCGTAGCCGTAGCCGTGCGCCTCCGCCCGCTCGTAGAGACCGGCCATCTCCACCGGCTCCGCGCCCGGTGGCGGCCAGGCCGGGGCCGCCGCTGCCGCCTCGCCATCCGCCGGGACCAGCGTGCCGGCCGCGTGACGCGTCCACTCCCCGTCCGCGTCCGCCGGGCGCGAGGAGACCGTCACCGCGCGGCGGCCCGAGGCGTCCGGCGGCGCGACCGCGACCTGCGCCAGCACGTCCCCGTCGCCGTCGAGCTCCAGCGGCGCACGGAGCAGCAGCTCCTCCAGCGCCCCGCCCGCCTCGTCGGCCGCTCGCAGCGCCCACTCCACGAGGACGGCGCCGGGCACCAGGCCCACGCCCGCCACCGTGTGGCCGCCGAGCCAGTGCCCGTCGTCACCGCCCGGCAGGCGGCCGTTCAGCACCACGCCGCCGTCGGCCAGTTCGACCGCCGCCGTCAGCAGGGGGTGTCCGGCCGGGCGCGTTCCGGCCCCGGCTCCGGCGGCGTGCCGCTCGCGGCGGCCTTCGTCCGGCGCCAGCCAGTAACGCCGCCGCTGGAAGGGGTAGGCCGGCAGCTCGACCGTGCGCGGCAGCGTCCGGGCCGGGTCGAACCAGCGGCGGAAGTCGACCGCGAGCCCGGCCGCGAAGCCGTCGCCCAGCGCGCGCGCCAGCCGCTCCCGGCCGCCGTCGTCGCGGCGGAGGGTCGCGACGGTGACCGCCTCCGCCTCCGCCGCCTCGAAGCACTCCCGCAGCGCGGGGATCAGCACCGGGTGCGGGCTGACCTCGATGAAGACGCGGTACCCGTCGGCCAGCAGGGCGTCGATCGCGGGCGCGAAACGCACCGGCTGCCGCAGGTTGGTGAACCAGTAGGCGGCGTCGAGGCCCGCCGTGTCCTGGCGGGCGGCGGTGACGGCCGAGTAGAACGCCGTGCCCGTGGCGCGGGGCGCGACCTCGGCGAGGTCGGCGTGGAGGGTGTCGGCGAGCCGGTCGACCTGCGGGCCGTGCGAGGCGTAGTCCACGTCGATGGTCCTCGCCCGCCGGCCCGTTGCCTCGCAGGCCGCCACGACGGCCGCCACCTGGCCGACCGGCCCCGACACGACGGTGGAGTGCGGCCCGTTGTACGTCGCCACCGTCACCTGCGCGGCGTCCGCGCCCAGTTCGGCCAGCAGCCCGGTGGTCTCCTCGCCGCTGAGCGCGAGCGACGCCATGGTGCCGTGGCCCGCCAGCGCGCGCAGGGCCTGGCTGCGCAACGCCACGATCCGCGCGCCGTCGCGCAGCGACAGGCCGCCGGCTACGCAGGCGGCGGCGATCTCGCCCTGGGAGTGGCCGACGACGGCCGCCGGGCGTACGCCGTGGGCCTCCCACACAGCCGCGAGCGACACCATCACCGCCCACAGGCACGGCTGGACGACGTCGACCCGGCCGATGTCGGCGGCGCCGGGCGCGCCGCGCAGCACGTCGGTCAGCGACCAGTCGGTGAACGCGCCCAGTGCCTCCTCGCATGCGGCGATGCGGGCGGCGAAGACGGGGGAGGTGTCGAGGAGTTCGACGCCCATGCCGCGCCACTGCGAGCCCTGTCCCGGGAAGACCATGACCGGGCCCGGCGCGGCGGCCGCCGATGCCGCCGTGGTGCCGGGCGCCTGGCCGTCGGCGACCTCGCGGAGCGCGGCCAGCAGGTGTTCGTGGTCCGCGCCGGTGACGACGGCGCGGTGGCGGTCCGCCGACCGCGTGGTGGCCAGCGACCACGCGACCTCCGCCGGGGAGGGGGGCGGGCTGGCGGCGGCGAGCCAGTCGGCCAGCCGCCCGGCCTGGGCGCGCAACGCCTCGGGGCCGCGCGCGGACAGCGGGAGCGGTACGACGCCCGTCGGTACGCCGGGCTGTTCGGGCTCGGGTTCTGGCTGGCCCGGGGGCTCTTCGAGGATGAGGTGGGCGTTGGTGCCGGAGATGCCGAAGGAGGAGACGGCGGCGCGGCGGGGACGCGCGCCGGTCTCCGGCCAGTCGGCGGGTTCCGTCAGTAGCCGGACGTTGCCGCTGTCCCAGTCGACGTGGGGGGAGGGCTCGTTCACGTGCAGGGTGGCGGGCAGGGTGCCGTGCCGCAGCGCCATGATCATCTTGATGGCGCCCGCGACCCCGGCGGCGGCCTGGGTGTGGCCGATGTTGGACTTGATCGAGCCCAGCCGCAGGGGGCGTTCGGCCGGGCGGTCCTGGCCGTAGGTGGCCAGCAGCGCCTGCGCCTCGATCGGGTCGCCGAGCGTGGTGCCGGTGCCGTGGGCCTCGACGGCGTCGATGTCGGCGGGTGTGAGGCGGGCGTTGGCGAGGGCGGCGTGGATGACGCGTTGCTGGGAGGGGCCGTTGGGGGCGGTGAGGCCGTTGCTGGCGCCGTCCTGGTTGATGGCGGAGCCGCGCAGCACCGCGAGCACGCGGTGGCCGTTGCGGCGGGCGTCGGAGAGACGTTCCAGCAGGACCAGGCCCGCGCCCTCGGCCCACCCGGTGCCGTCGGCGGCGGCGGCGAACGGCTTGCACCGTCCGTCCGGGGCGAGCCCGCGCTGCCGCGAGAAGGAGGTGAACATGCCGGGCGTCGCCATCACCGTGACGCCGCCCGCGAGCGCCAGGTCGCACTCGCCGCCGCGCAGCGCCTGCGCCGCCAGGTGCATCGCCACCAGCGAGGAGG
>NZ_JBSFMM010000469.1:0-3075 GCF_053599555.1 Streptomyces sp. NPDC000941 | reverse complement strand
CACCCCCCAGGTCATGCCTTCGACAGGGGGGAACAGTCATGCCGGGCCCGGAGGCCAGCGGCCCTCTTGCAGGACCGCGAAGAACATAACGGGGGGGGAGCGCATGGCGCCTTGATGAGCCGGCGCCGTGCGAGGCGGAACGGCGGGGTGTCTTACGAAGCGGGCCTTACGAAGCGGGCCGGCGAGGCGCGCGGGCGGCGAGCAGATCCAGCAGGCCCTGTACGGCGGCGTCGAAGGGCGCCGTCGACCCCGCGGCGCGGGCCACCACATAGCCGCCCTGGATGGTCGCCACGACCGAGGCGGCGGTCCGCTCCGGGTCAAGACCCGCTTCGAACTCCCCGCGCTCCACGCCCTCGGAGACGATCTGGGCCAGCCTGGCGCGCAGCCAGTCGAGCGTTTCCGTCACCGGCTCGCGCAGCGCGGGGTCGGCGATGATGTCCGGATCCATCGTCAGCCGGCCGATCGGGCAGCCGCGCAGCACCTCCCGCTCCCGCAGCAGATAGGCGCGGATGCGGTCGTACGCGGTCCCGGGGGCGGAGAAGTACGCCTCGGCCGTGGCACGCATCTGCTCCGCGGTGCGGCGGATGGCGGCGAGCGCGAGGTCGGGCTTGCCGCTGAAGTGGTGGTACATGCTGCCCTGGCCCGCGTCGGCGCGCTGCTGGATGGCCTTGGGGCTGGTGCCCACGTAGCCGCGCTCCCACAACAGGTCCTGGGTGCTCTCGATCAACCGCTCCGCAGTGCTCATGAAGCCACTGTACATACTAGTAAGTACAGGCAGGGTGCGGCGCCGGGTCCGACACGCCGTCGGACCCGGGGGCGTGGGGTCAGTGGTGCACGGCGGACCGGGCGGCGGGCGCCCGCTCCCGGATCACCCCGGCCGGCGGGGCGGGGCGGGCGAGGTCGGTGCGGTCGGGCGGGGTGGTGCGGCCCGCGCCATGCGCCGCGAAGGGGGACTTGGCGGGGGTGGCGGCCTGCGGCACGGCCAGGGTGAACCACACGACCTTCCCGTTGCCGTCGTCCCGGGCGTGCATGCCCCAGCTCTGGCTGAGCGCCGCGACCAGGGCGAGCCCGCGGCCATGGGTGGCCAGCAGATCGCATTCGCGGACACACGGCAGCCGCGGATCCTGATCGCGGACCGAGACCGTCAGGCGGTCCATCATGAGGTCGATCTCCACCGTGCACTGCTTGTCGGGCTCGGCGTGCCGGTGGACGTTGGTGAGCAGTTCGGTGACGGCGAGCGCGGCGGGATCGATGAGCGGATCCAGATGCCAGTAGCGCAACTGCGCGGACACGATTCTGCGGACCTGTCCGATCCGCGACGGCAGGGCCTGCAGCTCCACCGTGCAATGCCTGCTTGGACGACTGATCACGGCTGCGACTCCCTGAAGAAGTTGGGGCTAGCCTGATTCAGATGCGGGCGTCGAACACGTTCAGCAGTGGTGGCTGCTGGGCGCGACCGGGAAGGGGCCGGTTCTCAGCGTCACCGCCCGTTGACCCTCAGTGATAGCTGATGTGCGTCCAGGGTCGGCCCCGCCGCCCGCATGCGCAACTCAGGGGGCACCTCCCGGCGGTGGCCGGGGGAGGTGTCAGCCCTTGGGTGAATGGCCTCGCGCGCTGCGGATCGCGTCGAGGAGGCGATTGGCGGCGCCGGGCGCGGCCGCTTTCGCCGCGGCGTCCCGCTCGCCCAGAGTCAGGCGATAACGGGTGCCGTTGACCGTCGCGAGGGCCTGGTCGCCGTCCGTGAACCACGGCTTGCTCGCATGGACCGACTGCACGGGGGCGCTGTCGATCTCCCGGCCGTAGCTGGTCAGCAACTGCAGCCTGCCGTCCTTGATCAGGACCTGTCCGGCATGCGTGACCGAGCGCAGAAACCGCTCGATCCGCACCCCGCGGGCGTTGAACTCGGTATCGGCCACGGTGACCGCCTCCCCGCTCTGTCTCGCCGGCATGCGCGCCGCTCTCCCATGTCCTTCATATTTTCCCTGCTGCGCAGTGTGCCCGGGACGGGCACGGGATGCCAGGGCGCACTGGTGCCCACTTATGATCCGAAAAGGTCCAGGTTCACCACCGGGCCGCCACAAGAGGCAAGGGGTGGCGCGTGGAGAGCGCGGTGAGCGCTGCCGATGAGACCGTCGGCACCCCGCCCTGGAGCGGGCTGTGCCACGCCCCGGAGCGGGTCATGGGGTGCGCGGCGGGCGGCTATGCGGACGCCGGGTCGTGGGGCGCGTTGAAGGCCGTCGCGGAGAGGAGCGCCGGGGGGTCATCGGGGGCGCACGGGGAGCGGGGTCGCGCTCCTGTGCGACCCTGGCGCCCGATGTCCCGAAAAGTGCTCCTTGCGCTGTCTCGACAAGCGCTGCTCAGCATGGCTCAGGGCGACCCTGCACGACTCAGGAAGACGCCGCCGATCTGTGCCAGTCCTTCAGTCGGCCAGTCGGCGGTCCAGTGCGCGCACCGCGTCGCGGAAGGCGCGCCGCAGGCCCGGCCGCAGCAGCCGCAGGGCGCCCCGTAGCGGTGCCACCCCGTCCACCGCGAAGGTGTACCGCACCAGGGAGCCGGTGCCGGAGAGGGACGGCATCAGCCGCCACTCCTCCAGCAGGGCGCGCAGCCCCGGCGCGTTCGTCCGGTCCACGCGGTAGGCGTAGCACTCCGCGGGGTCCGCTGCCATGACCGTTTCGATGAAGCGGGTGCCGCCCTTCAGCCGGATCTCGCGGCCCTTGCCGTCGTCGGTGGAGCGGGCGGCGGCGACCTGGCGGTACCAGTGCGGCCAGTTCTCGACATCGGCCAGCGCCTTGAACACCGCCTCGGGCGGGGCGGTGGTCTCGGCGACGAAGACCAGCCGCAGCGGGGCCGTGCGGACGTAGTCGAGTCCCACGGGACGCAGACGATGCCTCATGCCGCCAAGGTAACTGACTACCCGTCAGATGTCTGCGGTCCCAGCCGAGTCGCCTCTCCCCGCTCAGTCTCGGGGCGCTTCTACGCGCGGGCTTCCCTCGTCGCTGCGCGGCTCCTCAGTCCAGCCCGAGGCGGTGTTCAAGGCGCTGGCCGATGTCGAGAACTGGCCGCACTGGTACCGCC
>NZ_JBSFMM010000468.1:0-3111 GCF_053599555.1 Streptomyces sp. NPDC000941 | reverse complement strand
GCGAGGTGGCGGTGTCCGCGGCGGACGGCCGGACCTGGACGTCGAGCCATGTGGTCCCGGCCCCCCGGCGCGCCCTCCCGCGCCTGCTGGTGCTGCGCCTCGGGCATCCGCTGATGCGGCACGGGCCCGGTGGGCCTGGCTGCCGCGGGCGGTGTCTGCGACAGCCCGCGGGCGCGGAAGATCGCGCCCACCTCGTCGTCGTCCTCGACGGCGTCCTCGGCACCGGCCTGTGCGAGCGGCGCGACGGACGGCTCGAGTTCGACCGGCCCGTCGACCACCGACACCTTGCGGCCCGCCCGGTCGGAGAAGTCGGAGAAGGAGACCGGCGGCTCCTCGTAGGAGACCCGCGGCTCCTCGACGGCCTGCAGCCTGCTGTCCGGACCCATCCTGATGTCGGAGACGCCACGCCCGCGGTCCCGGCCGATCTCGTACGCACCGCTCTCGTAGCTGTCGTCGGCATCCTGGCCGCCCTCACCGCTGTCGGTGAGCAGAGCCGAGGGGATGAGCACGATCGCGGTGGTGCCGCCGTACGGGGAGGGCTGCAGCGAGACCCGTACGCCCTGCCGCTGGGCGAGCCGGCTGACCACGAACAGGCCGAGCCGGTCGGTGTCGGACAGCTCGAACTCCGGAGTCTCGGCGAGCCGCTGGTTCGCCTCCAGCAGCGCGTCGGACGTCATGCCCAGGCCCCGGTCGTGGATCTCCAGCGTGAACCCCTTGGCGACCCGCTCGCCGTGCACCTGGACGGCGGTGTGCGGGGGCGAGAAGACGGTGGCGTTCTCCAGGAGTTCGGCGATGAGGTGGGTGAGGTCGCCGACCGCCGGGCCGTTGACCGCGAGCCGCGGCATGCGCCGGACCTCGATCCGCTCGTAGTCCTCGACCTCGGCGACCGCCGCGCGGACGACGTCCATCAGCTGGATCGGCTTGCGCCACTGCCGGGAGGGGGCCGCGCCGGAGAGGATGACCAGGCCCTCGGCGTGCCGCCGCATACGGGTGGTCATATGGTCCAGGCGGAACAGGTCGGCGAGCTCGTCGGTGTCGTCGGTGCGCCGCTCCATCGCGTCCAGCAGGGTCAGCTGGCGGTGCAGCAGCACCTGGCTGCGGCGGGCCAGATTGACGAAGACGTCGGAGACGCCCTGGCGCAGTTCGGCCTGTTTGACGGCCGCCTCGACGGCGGCGCGCTGCAGGGTGTTGAGGGCCAGGCCGACCTGGCCCATCTCGTCCTGGCCGAACTCGCGGCGGGGCGCCTCGGTCTCCACATCGATCTGCTCGCCGGCGCCCAGACGGCGCATCACGTTCGGCAGCCGCACGCCGGAGGCGTCCTGGGCGTCCTTGCGCAGCCGGGACAGGTCGCGGATCAGAGTGCGGCCGATCCTGAACGACACGAAGATCGAGGCGAGCAGGGCCAGCAGACCCAGGATTCCGGCGGCACCGGCCCTGAGCATGACGTCGTCGGCCACCGGGTCGATGCGCTTCTGGAGGCGGTCGGTGGCCTCCTTGCCCAGCCGGTCGTAGTCGTTGAGCATCGGCTGGGCGGCGGCCTCCCAGTGCTTCCGGTCCAGGACGCGGAGCGCGTCGGACGGCTTGGTGGAGGCCATGAGTTTGCCCTCGGCCAAGCGCAGCGCGGCGGGCGCGGCGTTGTTGCGCCGGTAGTCCGAGAAGATCTTCTGCTCGGAGGCGGGCAGGATCGGCAGGCTGGTCTCGTACAGCAGGTTGCGCTCGGCGATGAGGTCGGAGATCGCGTGCATGTCCTCCGGGAGCATCTTGCGCGCCGTCAGCGCCGAGACGTACAGCGCGTCCTCGCGGGAGAGCGCCTCGCGGGCACGGATCATGGCGACCAGCGCACGGCCCTGCTTGTCCAGGTCCGTATCGGGCACGGCGTGCAGCGAGCTGCGGAAGGTGTAGCAGAGGTCGACGAGCTTGTTGTAATACTCATATGCCGCCGCGCGGCTGGCGCCGTGGTCCTCCACCTTGCGGCGCAGGCCGTCCAGGCCCTCGGCCGCCTTGAGAATGGCGGCGAGCTGATCCTCCGAATCGGAGTTCATCATGTCGCGCACATCGCCGTCCGCGGCCGCGCCCCTCAGGACGCCGATGACCTCGTCGGTCTTGCGCTGCAGCGCGTGGAGCACGGGAAGTGCGTCGGCCTGGCGCGGATCGGCCAGGAGGACGAGGGTCTGCCGGCGCTCCTTCTGAATGGCGTGAACGGCCTCCTCGGCCGGCTGACCGGCCTTGTCGATGATGTCGGAGGCGTCCAGGAGCCGAATCGCCTCACGAGTGGTGATCACTGTAGCGAAGGCCCAAATTGCCGTCAGCGAGACAAGTGGCACCAGCAACAGCGCCACGATCTTCCGGCGGATCGATTTCCCGCGAAAGCGCATGGCCTCCCCAACGTCAACCCCGTTATACGGGGGCGGTGTTCGAGTTCCGACAACAAGCGGCGCGAGCCTACTACTGCCCGTTCGACAACTCGAAGGCCTGTCCGCTTGATGCCGGGGCCGGTCACCCTGCCGCCATCATGAGTTGTCCGGTGATGGGCTGACTTACCCCCCGGCGCCCAACCCTCATTTGTCGGCCCCAGCAGGCTGGAATGAGTCAACCCTTGGCTGGATTTCCCCCCTCCGGGGGAACCTCCCAGCGCTGTTATTCGTGCACTGAGGGGGCACACTAAGGGGGAATACGACCCATGTCCCGCTTTCTGAAACCGCCGGACTTGGGCAGCCGCTGAAAGGTGTAGGGGCTTCATGGACGCCATGGACAAGGATCGCGACATCCCGCGGCGCGCGGTTCGCCCGCTGTGGACAGAGGAGCCGGCCCGAAGGCGCCGGCTCCCCGATCCGGTCCGTACGGCGGCGGTGCGCGCGGTCATCATCGTCGCGGTGACCTTGGTGCAGGCGATGATCGCGGTGCTGAGCGCGCTGGCCGACTCGTGGCTGGCGTTCCCCTCGGTGCTGACCACGGTGGGCAGCACGGTTCTGGCCACCTGGGGCGTGCTGGACGTATGGGTGACGCGGCAGGTGTGGAACCAGCGTTACGGGGTGGTGTCCCGGCCCAGCAGCACCGCGCGGCAGCTGCGCCGGCAGCGCCGCCGGGCCCGCAAGGCGGGGCCGGTCGGCG
>NZ_JBSFMM010000467.1:0-3116 GCF_053599555.1 Streptomyces sp. NPDC000941 | reverse complement strand
CACAACGCAGCCAACGACACCATCACCGCAAACGACACCGGCTGCACCACATCCACCCGCTCCAACGACGCAGCACCCGAGACCTGCCGCACCACGTCGAGCAGCGACCAGTCCACGTGCGGCGCGAGCGCCACCGCGCACTCGTTCATCGCCTCAGCGAACACCGGGGACTCATCGAGCAGCCGCGCTCCCATACCGGCCCACTGCGATCCCTGGCCGGGGAAGACAAACACCACCCGGTCCGCCGTCCGCGCCACACCGTCCACCTGCCCCGCCACCACACCCGGCAAGGACTCGCCCTGGACGAAAGCGGCAAGCCCGGACACCAGCTCGTCGCGGCCCTCACCGATCACCACCGCACGGTGCTCGAACTCCGCACGCCCGGAAACCAGCGACCAACCCACATCCGCAGGCGACAGCTTGTCGTCTCCCTCCACACGAGCCAGCAGCCGAGCCGCCTGCCCCCGCAGCGCCTCCACACCACGGCCCGAGACCACCCACGGCACGACGGCAGGATCCACACGCGGCTCCGTGGCCTCCGCCGGCTCCATCGCCGGGGCCTGCTCCAAAATCACGTGTGCGTTCGTCCCGCTCACGCCGAACGACGACACACCCGCCCGGCGCGGACGGTCCGCCTCGGGCCAAGAGCGCTGCTCGCTCAGCAGCTCGACCGCGCCCGCCGACCAATCCACCTTCGGTGAGGGCTCGTCCACGTGCAGCGTCCGAGGCAAGGTCCCGCACCGCATCGCCAGCACCATCTTGATCACACCCGCGACGCCTGCGGCAGCCTGGGTGTGGCCGATGTTGGACTTGAGCGACCCCAGCCACAGCGGCCGCCCCTCCGGCCGGTCCTGGCCATACGTCGCCAGCAGCGCCTGCGCCTCGATCGGGTCGCCCAGCGTCGTCCCCGTACCATGCGCCTCCACCGCATCCACCTCGGCGGCCGCCAACCGCGCGTTCGCAAGCGCCTGACAAATCACCCGCTGCTGGGATGGACCATTCGGCGCCGTCAGACCATTCGACGCACCATCCTGATTCACCGCCGAACCACGCACAACCCCAAGCACCGGATGGCCGTTACGGCGGGCATCCGACAACCGCTCAAGCAGCAGCATGCCCGCCCCCTCGCCCCAGCCCGTACCGTCCGCGTCCCCGGAGAAGGCCCGGCACCGGCCGTCGCGCGACAGCGCGCGCTGGCGGCTGAACTCCACGAACACCGCTGGTGTCGACATCACCGTCACTCCGCCGGCGAGCGCGAGCGAACACTCGCCCTGCCGCAGCGCCTGCGCCGCCAAATGCAACGTCACCAGCGACGATGAACAGGCCGTGTCCACCGTCACGGCAGGACCTTCCAAACCGAACGTGTAGGACAGACGTCCGGACACCACACTGGCCGCACTGCCCGTACCGAGGTAACCCTCAAGACCCTCCGGCGCATGCTGCAGCAGAGCCGAGTAGTCCTGGCCGTTGGTTCCGGCGAAGACGCCAGTACGGCTGCCCTTGAGCGAGGCCGGGTCGATTCCCGCGCGTTCGAAGACCTCCCACGATGTCTCCAGTAGCAGACGCTGCTGCGGGTCCATGGCAGTCGCCTCGCGCGGTGAAATCCCGAAGAACGCCGGGTCGAACTCGGCGGCTTTCCGGAGAAAGCCGCCCTCCCGTACGTACGAGGTCCCCGGCCGCTCCCGATCCGGGTCGTACAGCGCCTCGGCGTCCCAACCGCGGTCCATCGGGAACTCGGAGACCGCGTCGCCACCCGCCGCCAAAAGGTCCCACAGCTGCTCCGGGGAGCTCACGCCACCTGGGAAGCGGCAGCTCATCGCGACGATCACAACCGGATCGTCGTCGACCGGGACGGGTTCCGCAGACGCGCCCGCCGGTGCCCAGCCGGTCTCTTCCACGATCTGGGCCCGCAGGAACTGGGCGAGGGCCGCGGGGGTGGGGTAGTCGAAGACCAGTGTGGCCGGGAGGGTCAGGCTGGTGGCCACTTGAAGTCGGTTGCGGAGCTCGACGGCGGTCAGGGAGTCGAAGCCCAGCTCCTTGAATGCCTTGTCCGGCGCGATCGTGTCGGTGGTGGCATGCCCGAGTACGGCCGCCACCTGCGGTCGCACCAGTTCGAGCAGCGTGCGGTCCTGGTCGGCCAGGGAAAGTCCAAGCAGCTGGGCCCGGAGCGCCGAGGAGGACTCGACGTCCTTGTCGGCCCCGCCGCGCCCCGCCACCTCTATGGCCTGGCGGGCTTCGGGAACTTCGCCGATCAACGGGGAGGTGCGCACGGCAGTGAACGCCGGAACGTATCGCTCCCAGTCCACCTCTGCGACGACGGCATACGTCTCGTCCCGGCCGAGCACCTGGCCCAGAACCGCAAGCGCCTGCGCCGGGTCCATCGCGGCGACTCCGCCACGGCGCATCCGCTCTTCCCGGCTGTCGCCCATGGCCATTCCGGCCTCGGCCCAGGGCCCCCAGGCCACGGAGGTGGCGGACAGACCGAGCGCACGACGCTGCTGCGCGAGGGCGTCCAGAAAGGCGTTCGCTGCGGCGTAGTTGCCCTGGCCGGCATTGCCCACAGTTCCGGTGAAGGACGAGAACATGACGAACGCGGAAAGGTCGAGGTCCTTGGTGAGTTCGTGCAGGTTGAGCGCGGCGTCAGCCTTTGCACGCAGCACGCCCGCGAGGCGGTCGGGGGTCAGCGACTCGATCACACCGTCGTCCAGCACACCGGCCGCGTGGATCACGGTCGTCAGCGGATACTCAGCCGGAACCGACGCCAGCAGCCCTGCCAACGCGGCCCGATCGGCCACATCACACGCAGCCACGGTCACCTGTGCGCCCAGCCCCTCCAACTCCTCGGCCAGCCCGGAAGCACCGGGAGCGTCCAGGCCACGACGGCTGGTCAGTACGAGCTGCTGGGCCCCGTTACGGGCCAGCCAGCGCGCGACATGCCCGCCCAGCGCGCCCGTACCACCCGTGACCAGGGCCGTACCACGCGCACGCCACTCCCCGACGCCTCCACCACCGCCGGCTCGTAGCAGGCGACGGCCGAAGACACCCGCCGAACGCACCGCCACCTGATCCTCACCACCAGCACCCTTCAGTACGCCGACCAGCCGCTCCGCCACACG
>NZ_JBSFMM010000466.1:0-3125 GCF_053599555.1 Streptomyces sp. NPDC000941 | reverse complement strand
GGTAGCCGCCGGTGACATTGGCGAACCACACCAAGCTGGTGCCCCAGCCCTCGAACTTCTGCTGCTGATAGGAGGGGTCGGGCCGCTTGACCCTCTCACTGTGTGAGGGCCTGCACTGGAAGGCGTCATGTTCACCATCGGAGAGTTCGCCAAGCACGGACGGGTGTCGGTCCGCATGCTGCGCCACTACGACGCCATCGGGCTGCTGCGCCCCGTCCACACCGACCCGACCAGCGGCTACCGCCACTACGAAGCCGGTCAGCTCGCACGGCTCAACCGCGTCATCGCGCTCAAGGACCTGGGTTTCAGCCTCCACCAGGTCAAGGCGCTCCTCGACGACGACATCGGCACCGAGGAGCTGCGCGGGATGCTGCGGCTGCGCCGGGCGGAGCTGGAGTCGGCCGTCGCGGAGGCGGTGGCCCGGCTGGCCCAGGTCGAGGCGAGGCTCCGGACCATTGAGAACGAGGGACGCATGCCCACCGAGGACATTGTGATCAAGAGCCTGCCGCCGCTCCGGCTGGCCGAGCTGAGCGCCACCGCGGCAAGCTTCGAACCGCAGCACATCGGGCCCGTCGTCGGCCCCCTGTTCGAGCGGCTGTGCGGTCTGCTGGACGCCGCGGGAGTGACCCCGACCGGCCCCGGGCTCGCCTACTACGAGGACGCACCCGAGGGCGGTGGGGCGATCACCGTCCACGCCGGGGTGCCGGTCGGCGCGCAGGTCGGCGGCGGGGACTTCCAGATCGTCCAGCTGCCGGGCGTCGAGCGCGCCGCCACCGTCGTGCACCGCGGCCCCATGGACGATGTGGTGCCCACCGCCCAGGCGCTGGCCCGCTGGACCGACGCCCACGGCTACCGCTCGGCGGGATACCCGCGCGAGGTCTCCCTGCACTGCCCCGAAGACCGCACCCAGTGGGTGACCGAGCTCCAGGAACCCATCGTCGCCGCCGGCTGATGCCGATGTCCCGGAGGCCCGGTCCGGCCGGGCCTCCGGGACATGCCAAGATCGCAGGCATGACGGCACAGCACGACCCGGAAACGATTCTCGCCGGCCTGACCGACGAGGACTGGCCCACCATCGGCTTCTCCCGCGGCACCGCCGCCGACCCGGCCGGGACGCTGCGCGCCCTGGTCTCGGCGGACGACGAAAACGTCCGCGAGGACGCGCTCTCGTCCTTCTGGGGTGCGATGCGCGCCCGCGTCCCCGCCTACCGCGCGACCGCACAGGTCATCCCGTACCTGGCCCGGGCCTGCGCGGCCGGGATCTACCAGGAGCCGCTGCTCGAGCTCCTGCACAGCGTCGCGGGCGGCGAGGACCAGCCCCGTAACGACCAGGACGAGCTCACGGCCGTCGTCGCCGCGCAGGTGCCGCTGCTGCTGCCCCTCCTCGCCCACGACGACGAGGACATCAGGCGCCGGCTGATCCGTATCGTCCTGCTGTCCGGCCGGTCGCGGGAGTCCGCCGAGGCGATACGGGCCCGCTGGGCCGAGGAGTCCGACCCCGCGCTGCGCTCCGCCCTGCTGTCGGCCTGCCGTATCGCCGACCCGGACGTCGCGGCGGAGATCGCCGCGGGCGAGCTCGGCCCCGACCGGGACCCCGAGATCCGGCTGGTGGCCGTCCTCAACCTGGTGCGCGACGGGGCCTCCTGGACGGACGAGCTGGAGGCCGCCGCCACCGCCTGGGCCCTGCGGGGCAGCGAGATCGAGCAGGTCGAGCGGTGGTTCGACATGGACTCCGGCGACTGGAAGGACACCGACCCCGACGACGAGTCCTTCGAGCTTCTGCTCCAGCTGCTCGCCGGCCGCGGCGAGTTCCCCGTGGCCCTCCGCCTGCTGGACGCGGTCCTGGCCGCCGAAGGCCCCGGCGCCGGTCTGCGCGGCCGCCGGGCGCTGGCCGCCATCGAGCCGCTGTGCGCGGAGTTCCGCACCGCCCCGGCGCTGCTGGCCCCGCGCCTGGCGTCCCTGGTGACGTATCAGGACCTGGTCGTGGCCGGGACGGCCATCGGCCAGCTGCGGCGCCTGGGGGAGGAGGGCCGCCCCGCCGCCGACGCGCTGCTGACCCATGCCTCGGGCGAGCGGGTCGCCGAGGCGGAGGACAAGTTCGACGCCGAGGACGCCGAGGAAGTGGCCGACAACGCCCTCGGAGCGCTCGTCGGCCTGGGCGACACCAGGGCCGTGCCGCTGCTCGCCCGCGATCTGCCGCACCGCGAGGAGGCCCTGGAGACGGCCGTCGGCACCTCGCCCTGGAGGCTCGACGACCAGCCGTCGGTGCCCTTCGATACCCAGCTCCTCGACGCCGCCCGCGACCTGATCCGCAACCCGGACCGCCGGAACTACGGCGCGCCCCGGCATCTGTGCACCCTGCTCGCCCCCTGGGGGCCGCAGGCGGCCCCCGCCCTCCCCGAGCTGTACTCCCTGCTGACCACGCAGCGCCAGTACGCCCCGAGCGCGGTGGCCGCCGTCGCGGCGGGCACCGAGGCCGCCGCCGAGGCGGCGGACCGGCTGCGCGAGGCCGCCGAGGGCGCCTCCGTCTACGACCGGATGCCCATCGCCGAGGCCCTGCACCGGCTCACCGGCGATACGGCTCAGCTGGTCGAGGCGATCCGCCCCGGCCTCGACGACATCCTCTACAGCCGGCGCGCCGCGGTGGGCCGGGCCGGGCGGCTCGGGCCGGCCGGCGCGCCGCTGCTGCCCCGGCTGCGCGAGCTGCTGGTGCCCGAGGAAGGAGACCGGGTCGGCTGGGACCCGCGTGACTGTCTGTCGGCCGCGTCCACCATCCTGGCGATCGCCGGCGCATCGGCGGCGGACGAGCTGATCCCGGCCCTCTCCCAGGGACTGGAGAACCGGGACGCCCAGACCCGGGCCTCGGCCGCCCGCCTGGCCGGCCGGCTGGGCGCGGCCGCCGCGCCCCTGGCCGAGCGGATCGCACCGCTGCTGAAGTCCCTGGCCACCCTCCTGCCCGCCGCGCGCGCCCTGCTGGCCATCCCCGGCGCCGTGGGGCCCGAAGGGGTGGTCGACCGCGAGGAACTGACGGATGCGCTGCTCCTGTCCGTCGACTCCGTCGATCACCCCGGGGCGGCGCTCGACCTGCTGCGCGGAGAAGAAGCGCCCCCGCGGCCTCATCCTCA
>NZ_JBSFMM010000465.1:0-3134 GCF_053599555.1 Streptomyces sp. NPDC000941 | reverse complement strand
CACAACGCAGCCAACGACACCATCACCGCAAACGACACCGGCTGCACCACATCCACCCGCTCCAACGACGCAGCACCCGAGACCTGCCGCACCACCGCCTCAAGGTCCCAGTCGACGAACTCCGCCAACGCCTGCCCACACTCGGCGAACCGCTCCGCGAACACCGGTGCGCAGTCCAGCAACTCGACCGCCATCCCGGCCCACTGCGAACCCTGGCCCGGAAAGACGAACACAGGCCTCCCGCCAGCGGGGCCCACGCCCGAGGCGGGCGTCCCGATGACGCCCGCGGCGGTCTCGCCCTGCGCCAGCGCGCGCAGCCCGGACACGAGTACGTCCCGGCCCTCACCGATCACCACCGCACGGTGCTCGAACTCCGCACGCCCGGACACCAGCGACCAACCCACATCCGCAGGCGACAGCTCACCGTCGCCCTCGACGTGCGACAGGAGCCGAGCCGCCTGCTCCCGCAACGCCTCCACGCCACGGCCCGAGACCACCCATGGCACGACGGCAGGAGCCACACCCGGCTCCGCCGACTCCGGCTGAACCTCATCCGGCGCCTGCTGGATTTCATCCGGCGCCTGCTCGATGATCACGTGTGCGTTCGTCCCGCTCACGCCGAACGAGGACACACCAGCCCGCCGCGGACGGCCGCTCTCCGGCCAGGCCCGCTGCTCGGTCAGCAGCTCGACCGCGCCCGCCGACCAGTCCACCTTCGGTGAGGGCTCGTCCACGTGCAGCGTCCGAGGCAAGATCCCGTGCCGCATCGCCAGCACCATCTTGATCACACCCGCGACACCGGAGGCCGCTTGGGTGTGGCCGATGTTGGACTTCAACGAGCCCAGCCAGAGCGGCCGGCCCTCCGGTCGCTCCTGCCCGTACGTGGCCAGCAGCGCCTGCGCCTCGATCGGGTCGCCCAGTGTCGTCCCCGTACCGTGCGCCTCCACCGTGTCCACCTCGGCGGCGGAAAGCCGTGCGTTCGCGAGCGCCTGCCGGATCACCCGCTGCTGGGAAGGCCCGTTCGGCGCGGTCAGACCATTCGACGCACCGTCCTGGTTCACCGCCGAACCACGCACAACCCCAAGCACCGGGTGGCCGTTACGGCGGGCATCCGACAACCGCTCGAGCAGCAACATCGACGCGCCCTCGCCCCAGCCCGCGCCATCGGCAGCCGCCGCGAAAGACTTGCAGCGGCCGTCGGGCGACAGGGCACCCTGGCGGCTGAACTCCACGAACGCAGCCGGGGTCGACATCACCACTACACCCCCGGCGAGCGCGAGCGAACACTCGCCCTGTCGCAGCGCCTGCGCCGCGAGATGCAGCGCCACCAGCGACGACGAGCAGGCCGTGTCCACCGTGACCGCCGGGCCTTCGAGGCCGAAGGTGTAGGAGAGACGTCCGGACACCACGCTGGCCGTGGCCGCCGTGGCGAGATACCCCTCGGCGGCTTCCTTGGCCTCGGTCAGCAACAGCGTGTAATCCTGGCCGTTGGTTCCGGCGAAGACTCCCGTCCTGCTCCCGCGGACCGACGCGGGGTCGATACCGGCGCGCTCGAAGACCTCCCACACGGTCTCGAGCAGCAGGCGCTGCTGCGGGTCCATGACCAGGGCCTCACGCGGCGAGATCCCGAAGAACGCCGGGTCGAACTCAGCGGCTTCGTCCAGGAAGCCGCCCTCCCGTACGTACGACGTGCCGGACCGCTGCGGGTCCGGGTCGTACAGTCCGTCGAGATCCCAGCCACGGTCGGCTGGGAAGTCCGAGATGGCGTCGGTGCCCGAGGCCACCAGGTCCCACAGCGCTTCCGGGGTGTCCACACCCCCGGGGAAGCGGCAGCTCATGCCCACGATGACGATGGGGTCGTCGCCCGCGGCCACTACCGCGGACGAGAAGTCGGCCGTCTCGTCGTCCGCATCGCCGACGACCTCCGCACGCAGGTACTGGGCGAGCGCGGCGGGGGTGGGGTAGTCGAAGACCAGCGTGGCGGGCAGCGTCAGCTCGGTGACGGCCTGGAGGCGGTTGCGGAGTTCAACCGCGAGCAGCGAGTCGAAGCCCAGCTCCTGGAAGGCCCGGCCCCCCGCCACGGCCTCGACGCTCGGGTAGCCGAGCACCGTCGCGACCTGGTCGCGGACCAGCTCGAGCAGCTTCTTGTCCTGCTCGGCGGGTGTGAGTTCGGCGAGTTGCCGCCGCAGGCCGGAAGTGTCCTGGGACTCCGCGGTCGTGGCGCCGGCCGCATCCAGTGCGCGGCGGGCCTCCGGAATATCGCCGATCAGCGGAGCGGGCCGGATCGCGGTGAAAGTGGGGGCGAACCGCTCCCAGTCCACGTCCACGACCGCGACGCAACCTGCGTTACGGCCAAGTAGCTGACCGAGGGCTGCCAGCGCGTCTGAGGGTGCCAGCGCGGCTACTCCGCCGCGCTGCCGGCGCTCCTCGCCCGACTTCTCGGCGGCGATTCCGGCCTCGGCCCAGGGGCCCCAGGCCACGGACGTCCCCGGCACACCGAGCGCACGACGCTGCTGGACGAGCGCATCGAGGAAGGCGTTCGCGGCGGCGAAGTTGCCCTGGCCGGGATTGCCCACGGCTCCGGTGAAGGACGAGAACATGACGAACGCGGAGAGGTCAAGCTCTTTGGTGAGTTCGTGCAGGTTGAGCGCTGCATCCGCCTTCGCGCGCAGCACGCCGACGAGGCGGTCGGGAGTCAGCGACTCGATCACACCGTCGTCCAGCACACCAGCAGCGTGGATCACGGTCATCAGCGGATACTCGGCGGGAATGGAGGACAGCAGCCCGGCCAACGCGGCCCGATCGGTCACATCACACGCGGCCACGGTCACCCGTACGCCCAGTCCCTCCAGCTCGCCCACCAGCTCGGAAGCGCCGGGAGCGTCCAGGCCACGACGGCTGGTCAGTACGAGGTGCTGGGCCCCGTTACGGGCCAGCCAGCGCGCGACATGCCCGCCCAGCGCGCCCGTACCACCCGTGACCAGGGCCGTACCGCTCGTACGCCATCCCCCGACACCCCCACCGCTGCTGCCGGCGCGCAGCAGGCGACGGCCGAAGACACCCGCCGAACGCACCGCCACCTGATCCTCACCACCAGCACCCTTCAGTACGCCGACCAGCCGCTCCGCCACACG
>NZ_JBSFMM010000464.1:0-3143 GCF_053599555.1 Streptomyces sp. NPDC000941 | reverse complement strand
CCGTCCACCGTTTCCGCGTCGCGGATGTCGGTCTTGCCCATCTCCACGAACCGGCCACCCGACCGCAGCAGCCGCACCGACGCGTCGATGAACTCCCCCGCCAGCGAGTTCAGCACCACATCCACACCCCGCCCACCGGTCACCTCGAAGAACCGCTCCTCGAAGTCCGTCGAACGGGACGAGGCGATGTGGTCGTCCGGAATCCCCAGCGACCGCAACGCATCCCACTTCGACTCACTCGCGGTCGCGAACACCTCGGCGCCCAGATGCCGCGCCAGCTGAACCGCCGCCATCCCCACACCACCGGCACCCGCATGCACCAGCACCGACTCACCCGACGACAACCCCGCCAAATCCACCAGACCGTAATACGCGGTGAGGAACGCCACCGGCACCGCCGCGGCATCCTCCAACGACCACCCATCAGGCACCTTGACGAGCATGCGCTGATCGACGGCCGCGAGCGGGCCGAAGCCGCCGGCCACGACACCAAGGACCCTGTCCCCGACACGGAGTCCGGTCACCCCGGAGCCGGTCTCGACGATCACACCAGCGGCCTCGCTGCCCATCAGGCCGGGGTCGCCCGGGTACATGTCCAGTGCGTTGAGCACATCGCGGAAGTTGAGTCCGGCGGCGTGTACGGCCATCCGTACCTGACCGGTGGCAAGCTGCTCCTGGGGCGCTTCGGTGATCAGTTCGAGGGCGTCCAGGCTGCCCTTGCGCCGGCTCTCCAGCCGCCACGGCACCCCGCCGGGAGGAGGCAGCAGCCCGGCGGACGAGGCGACGGAGGCCAGCCGGCCGACGAGCACGACGCCGTCCCGGACCACGACCTGCGGCTCACCGGACGCGATGACGTCGACCAGCACCTCGGCGGCCTGCTGCCGATCTTCGAGGTCGGCCAGGAGGAAGTGTCCCGGGTACTCCGTCTGCGCCGAGCGCAGCAGGCCCCATACGGCCGCGGCGCGCGGATCCGCCACGGTGTCGCCGCTCCTCGCCGCGATGGCGCCGCGCGTGATGAACACCAGGCGGGAGTCCGCGTACCGCTCGTCGGCCGCCCAGTGCTGGACCAGCTCCAGCACCCGGGCCGTCACCTGGTGCGTCGAACCCGCCCCGTCCGGGACCTCGGTGTGTCCTACGGGGCCGGTGGCACCGAGCGCGCCGACCTCGACCATGACCACGTCCGGCACCGTTTCCAGCGACACCAGGTGCGCGAGCGCGTCCGCGGACAGCTCGACCGTCTCCGGCCCGTCTGCGGACTGCGAGGCGGCGGGGGCCGGGGCCGCCACCCAGTCCAGTCGATAGAGCGAATCGTGGGCGCGGCCCGCGGTGTTCCCGGCGGTCAGTTGCTCCGCGGACACCGGGCGGATCGCCACGGACTCGACCGAGATGACAGGGGCACCAGCCGAGTCGGCCGCTGCCAGGCTCAGCGACCCGGCGGCGTCGTGGGCCAGCCGCACCCGCAGCACGGACGCCCCGTTGGCGTGCAAGGAGACACCGCTCAGCGAGAACAGCAGCCGGCCCCGCTCGGACTCCGGGTCCGCCCCCGGGAGGTCGGCGAACGATACGGCGTGCAGCGCCGCGTCCAGCAGGGCCGGGTGGATTCCGTACGACGTGGCGTCGTTCACCTGCTCCGGCAGCGCGACCTCGGCGAACACCTCGTCCTCGGTCCGCCACACCGCACGCAGCCCCTGGAACACCGGGCCGTAGCCGACGCCGCCCTCGGCGAACCGCTCGTAGAAACCTTCCATGTCGGCGACGACCGCGCCGGTGGGCGGCCATACGGTGGCGTCGAAGTCGGCCGTCCGCTCACCGTGCGCCAGCACACCGGTGGCGTGCTGCAACCACGGCTGCTCGGCCGCGTCCGCGGGCCGTGAGTACACGCTGAGGCTGCGGTGGCCGGAGGGATCGGGCGCCCCCACCCGCAGCTGGACCGCGACCGCGTCGCGCTCCGGCACCACCAGGGGGGCCGCGAGCGTGAGTTCATCGACCAGGTCGCAGCCGACCTGGTCGCCGGCACGGATCGCCAACTCCAGAAAACCGGTGCCCGGGAAGAGCACCACGCCGCCCACGGCGTGATCCGCCAGCCACGGATGCGACCGCAGCGACAGACTGCCGGTGAACAGCAGGCCCTCGGAGTCAGCCAGTTCCACGGCGGCGCCGAGCAGCGGATGCTCGGGGGACACCAGACCGGCGGCGGTCACATCGCCTGCCTGCGTGGACTCGGAGGGCCAGTAGCGCTGTCGCTGGAAGGCGTAGGTGGGCAGGTCGACGCGGCGGGCGCCGGTGTCCGTGAACACACTCGTCCAGTCGACAGCGCCACCACGGACGAAGACCTCCGCCAGCGAGGCCAGGAACCGGTCGCTGCCGCCCTGGTCCCGGCGCAAAGTGCCCACGACCACAGCAGTCACATCGACGTCGTCGACCGTCTCCTGAACCCCGACGGTCAGTACGGGATGGGCGCTGACCTCGATGAACGCCCGGTGGCGCCGGGCCAGCAGCTCCCGTACGGCGGGCTCGAAGCCCACCGTCTGCCGCAGATTGCGGTACCAGTAGTCCGCGCCCAGCTCACCACCCTCAAGCCACTCACCGGTCACCGTGGAGAAGAACGGAACCTCTGCTGCGTGCGGCACGACCGGCGCGAGCTCCGTCAGCAGTTCCTCGTGGATCCCCTCGACATGAGCGGAGTGCGAGGCGTAGTCCACCGCGATACGGCGGATACGCACCTCCTCGCCCGTCAGCTCCTCGACCAGCTCGTCCAACGCCTCCCGGTCGCCGGACACGACGACCGAGCGGGGGCCGTTGACCGCGGCGACCGACACCCGGCCAGCCCACCGCTCCAGCCGCGCCTCGACCTCGGCGACCGGCAACGGCACCGACGCCATACCCCCAGCACCCGCAAGCCGACGCGCAATGGCCTGGCTGCGCAACGCCACCACCCGCGCGCCGTCCTCCAGCGACAACGCACCCGCCACACACGCGGCGGCGATCTCACCCTGCGAGTGACCCACCACCGCGTCCGGCTCGACGCCGGAGGATCGCCACATGGCCGCGAGCGACACCATCACCGCCCACGACACCGGCTGCACCACATCCACCCGCTCCAACGACGGCGCACCCTCAACCTGCCGCACCACATCCATCAA
>NZ_JBSFMM010000463.1:0-3154 GCF_053599555.1 Streptomyces sp. NPDC000941 | reverse complement strand
GGCCAATCCGCTGCGGGAGATCTCTCTGACGCAGCGCATCGTGAACGCGACGCGGCACTGGGCGCGCGTCTCCTACGGCCCGCAGGGGAAGGGGCGGAAGAACGGCAAATACATGCGGAGCCTGACCGCCGATGCCCGAGGGCGGCCGCGGGAGTTCGCCCTGGAGCGGCCGGAGCCGGAGGGTGCGGAGCTGGACCGGCTGGCGCGGGTCGCCAGGCTGCACTCGGGCCCCGGCGCGGTGCCGGATGCGGTGCTGGTGCGGACGCTGGATGCGTTGCGGGCGCTGAAGTCGATGTTCGGGATCTATGCGGAGGACCGCGCCGACTTCGGAGAGCTGCTGGCTGGGGCGGCGGCGGTGGATTCGATGTGGCGGGCCGACGACGACTTCGAGCGGGCGGGTCCGCTGACGCTGGATCTGCTGGGACGGGTGATCGCTGAACGTGCGGGGCCCGGGGTCGGGGTGGATCAGGATGTGGTCCGCCGGGTGCTGGCCGAGGCGGCGACGGCGTGGGCGGCGGGGGAGCCGTTCGGGGACTTCGTGGTCCTGCCGGTGGTGCGGGAGGCCGCGGGGTGGCTGAACGGGGATGGTGCGCGGGCCGAGGCCGTCGACGCCCTGAAGCTGTCCGGCGCCGGTCAGGTGCGGGAGGCGGAGCGGTCGCGGATGTTCTGGGCGCGGGTCAAGGCCGGGGAGGTGCTGGACGCGCCCGGTATGGACGAGACCAGGCGGGACGCGCTGGCCGTGCGGGTGCTCCACCTGGACCCGGACTTCGACGTCGACCCGCGGGAACGTGAGCGCTTGCGGGTCGTGCTCACCCGGGCGTTCGCCGTGGGGCGGGACGCGTCCGACCCGGACGCGGCGGCCGCGTACGACGTCGAGGAGCACGGGGCGTTCGATGACACCGCCATGGACACGGCCTTGGACGGGGCCGAGGGGAGCGGTCGTGACTTCACGGGGGAGTCCTGGTCGGGGGTGAACCTGGCGCGGATCCGTCAGCCCGCCGGTCTGGAGGACACGCCGTGGCGGCACCAGCGTCCACCCCAGGGCCGCAACCAGCGGGCGACCGTGCCGGTCCCCGACCTGGTGCGGATCGAACTGGACGAGCGGAACCCGGACATCATCACGCTGTTCATCGGCAGCCGCGTGTTCCGGATGCCGGTCGGTGAGTTCGTGGAGCTGATGGCGAACGACCCCACCCTGACGGACAAGAGGCCGGGCAGCACCGTCGTCCTGTCGCACGCCCGGCCCGCTCCTGGCATCGGTGAGGTGGCCAGGCGGCTGACGCAACTGGGTCGTTCCGTGTGGTGGACCGAGACCCCGACGGACCTGTCCGGCACGGACGATCAGGGCGCGCCGGTGCTCACCGTGCTCGGCGCCTCCCGTGCCGAATGGCAGAAGGCGGAGGTGGAGTTCCCGACGCCGCCCGTCCCGCCCGCCCCGCTCCCCGCCCCGCGGCCGTACCCGCTCCCGAACTCCAGGCCCCCCGGACCTGGTGCTCCCACGATGACTCCGGCCACGACGGCTGTGCCGACCCTGTCCTTGGCGGCTCCGGTCGTGGCGGACGCGGAGGGGACGGTGGCGCTCCAAGGCGGCCCGGCCACTGTCCCGGACCTCGCTCCTCTGGAGGTGGCCGAGGGCTCCGGCGTGGAGGGTGCCGGGTCGCGGGCGCTGCCGGAGGCGCCGTCGGGGCCGTTGACATCTGTGCCGGGGGGCTCCGGTTCGCCGGTGTTCATCGTGCCGGTTGATCCGCAGTCGGCTGAGCCTCCCGCCCTGCACGCCTCGCGGATGCCCGTATCCCCCGCTCCGCTTGCCTCGGAGACGGCGGAGATCCCCATCGTGCTTGCCTCGGAGACGGCGGAGATCCCCATCGCGCTCGCCTCGGAGACGGCGGAGATCCCCATGATGCTCGCCCTGGAGGCGGCCGCTGCGTCGCAGTCCCCGGACGAGGTGGCGGCAGAGCGGCTGTTGGAGGCTCTGCGCGGGCGGGACCGGCGGTTCCGGCGCGGTCCGTTCGACGTGGACGTGCTGGCCCGTCATGTGCTGCGTCTGCCGAAGGGCGCGCTGGTGGATGAGGCGGTGCGTGCGGAGTTGTTCGGGCTGGTGCGGGATGCGGAGGCGGATGGGCGGGCGGGGAGTCTGGCGGAGCTGGGGGCGTTCCATCTGGAGAGGCTGGGGGTGACCGGGTCGGCCAAGAGCGGCCACTTCACGCTGTGGGGGCGCCGGGTTCCGGGTGTGAACTGGCTGGGGCTGGACGCCTTGGAGCTGGACACGGACTGGAGCGAGGTCCTGACGCCGCAGTCTGACGGTTCCCTGGCCCCCACCGGCCGCCGCATGCGGGAGACGCCGTGGCCGAAGGGGAAGTGGCCGTACGTCGTCGGGGCCGACTGGCGCGAGGACAAGAAGAAGGTGGTGGTGCGGCTGCCGGACGGTTCGACGCGGGACGTGGACATCGAGGAGTTCGTGGAGCTGGTGGCGGCGGATGTGGCGCGGGTGGGTCTGCCGCCGGGCACCCCGATCGTGGTGGCCGTTCCCTTCCTGGGCCGTCACAGTGTGCTGTTGCAGAGGCTTGCGGACCGTACGGGTCTGGTGGTGTGGCCGCACAGCGGTGAGGCGAAGGTCACCCCGCGGGGCGACGGGACGGGCGGTATCGACACGGTTGCCGGGCGGCCGGGGGTTCCCACGGGCGACTGGTTCCCGCTCCGGCCGGGCCAGGGGCCGGTTCTCGATGGCAGCGAGCCCGACTGGTACCCCGACGTGGTGATGTTGCCGACGGTCAGCGAGGCGAGCGGAGAGCGGATCGGCGACGCCTCGTTCGACCCCGCCGAGTACGCGGAGGACTTCGAGAAGCCGGGCCGCCACAGCGACCAGATGACGACGTACTTCGACTACCACTTCGTCTTGGGCGATCTGGGGCCGGAGTTGGAGCTGCCGCGTCCGGGTCCGGAGGGCAGTCCGTTCCCGGAGGCCGACGCGTACCGCATCACCCTGCATGGCGTGCCGGGCTACATGGTGCTGACGGTGTGGAGCGGGAGCGGCGTGGTCGAACGCTTCATCGACGAGGGTGAGGCGGTGGCGTGGGTGACGTGGCTGATGTCCCGGCTGCCCAAGGACCGCTGGCTGGACATCTCCTGCTGCTGGATCGGGTCCCCCAAGGAC
>NZ_JBSFMM010000462.1:0-3160 GCF_053599555.1 Streptomyces sp. NPDC000941 | reverse complement strand
TCGTGTTGGAAGGCGTTGGTGGGCAGTTCGGCGTGAGCTGTGGTGGGGGTGGGGAAGATGATGGGCAGGCCGTGGCAGTGGGCTGCGGCCAGCGCGAGAGGGAAGGCGAGGTCCTGGCCGGTGCGCTGCAGGGGGATCGCGGTCGCGTCCTGGGGGACGAGGGAGGAGAGCACGGCGTCCGGGCCCAGCTCGACGAACACCCGCCCGCCCAACTCCCGCGCCTGCTCCACCCCAGCCGCGAAACGCACCGTACCCCGCAACTGCGCCACCCAGTACGCCGGATCCGCCAGCTCCTCCGCACTCGCCACCCGCCCCGTCACATTCGAGACCACCAGCACCCGCGGAACACCCGCCGTCACCCCCGCGACCACCTCCGCGAACTCCTCCAACGCGGAATCCATATGCGCCGAATGGAACGCGTGACTGACCCGCAACGCCTTCGTCCGCCGACCCAGCCCCACAAAATGCCCCGCCACCTCCGCGACCGCACCCGCATCGCCCGAGACCACGACCGACTCGGCATCATTGACCGCGGCCAGCGACACCCCCGGATGCCCCTCCATGACGGTGAGGACCTCGTCCTCGATTGCGGCGATCATCGTCATCGCCCCACCCGAGCGAGCCGCCTGCATCAGCCGCCCACGCGCGGCCACCAGCACACACGCATCCTCCAAAGACCACACCCCCGCCACATACGCCGCAGCGAGTTCGCCGATCGAATGCCCCAGCAGCACATCAGGCACCAGTCCGTATGCCTCGGCCAGCCGGAACAACGCCACCTGCAACGCGAACAAACCCGCCTGCGCATACCGCGTCTGTTCCAACAACTCCGCATCGGAGCCGAAGACCACGTCCTTCAGCGGCACCGGAAACTCGAAACGGGCACACACCTCATCGAAAGCAGCCGCAAACACCGGCTCCGCCTCATACAACACCCGCCCCATCCCAGGACGCTGCGAACCCTGCCCGGTGAACAGAAACACTGTCTTACCCCCGGCCACGATGCCAGTGACCGCACACTCATGCGGCCGGCCCGCCGCCAACTCCTCAAGACCCGCGGCAAGTTCAGCAACCCACCCGCCCACCACCGCCGCCCGCTGATCAAAGTGGGCACGCCCGTCGATGAGGGTACGCGCGACAGCGGCCGTATCGAGGTCGTGGCCGGCCTCACGGACATACGCGGCCAACCGGGCCGCCTGCTCCCGCAACCCGGCCGGTGTCTTCGCAGACATTGGCCACACCACCGGCAGCCCCGACTCCTCCTCGGACTCCTCGGTCGGCTCCTCGGCAGGCGCCTGCTCCAAAATCACGTGCGCGTTCGTACCGCTGATCCCGAAGGAGGACACGCCCGCCCGGCGCGGGCGGTCCGCCTCCGGCCATGGGCGGGCCTCGGTCAGCAGGCGTACCTGTCCCGCCTCCCAGTCGACATGCGGGGTGGGCTCATCCACGTGCAGTGTCCGTGGCAGCACTCCGCGCCGCATCGCCTCCACCATCTTGATCACACCCGCCACACCCGCAGCGGCCTGCGCATGCCCGATGTTCGACTTGATGGAGCCCAGCCACAGGGGCTGTTCAGCATCCCTGCCCTGCCCATACGTCGCCATCAGGGCCTGCGCCTCGATCGGGTCGCCGAGCGTGGTGCCGGTGCCATGCGCCTCGACCGCGTCCACGTCGGACGCAGCCAGCCGCGCGCTGTCCAGCGCCTGCCGGATCACCCGCTCCTGCGAGGGACCGTTCGGCGCCGTCAGACCGTTGCTCGCACCGTCCTGGTTCACGGCCGAACCCCGCACCACGCCGAGAACCTGGTGCCCGTTGCGCCGGGCGTCCGACAGCCGTTCCAGGACCAGGACACCCACGCCTTCACCCCACACGGTGCCGTCGGCGCCGTCGGCGAACGCCTTCACCCGGCCGTCGGGCGCCAGCCCCCGCTGACGGCTGAACTCCACGAAGGTCGCCGGTGCCGCCATGACGGTGACACCGCCGGCGAGCGCGAGTCGGCATTCGCCGTTGCGCAGCGCCTGGGCGGCCAGGTGCAGGGCCACCAGCGAGGACGAGCACGCGGTGTCCACCGTCACCGCCGGACCCTCCAGCCCGAACACATACGACACCCGGCCGGAGAGGACGCTGCCCGCGCTGCCCGTGCCGAGGTAGCCCTCCAGGTCTTCAGGAGCCTTGCCCACGCGGATGCCGTAGTCGTCGTACATGACACCGGCGAAGACGCCCGTGTCGCTGCCGCGTACGGAGGTGGGGTCGATGCCGGCGTGCTCGAACGCCTCCCACGCCGCCTCCAGCAGCAGCCGCTGCTGCGGATCCGTCGCCAGCGCCTCACGCGGACTGATCCCGAAGAACCCCGCATCAAACCCATCCGCCCCATGCAGGAACCCGCCCCGCGACACATACGACGTCCCCGGATGATCCGGATCCGGATCGAACAGCGACCCCAGATCCCAGCCCCGGTTCACCGGAAAACCGGAAACCGCGTCCCCACCCTCCTCCAACAACCGCCACAACTCCCCAGGCGACGACACCCCACCCGGCAACCGGCAGCTCATCCCCACAATCACCACCGGATCCGACACCCAATCCACACCCACACCCACACCACCCACCACAGCCTGCACCGACGACGAAACACCGCTGCCTTCGTCGAGGAGTTGGGACCGCAGGAACCCCGCCACCGCCAGCGGTGTGGGGTGGTCGAAGGTGAGGGTCGTGGGGAGAGTGAGGCCGACCGACGAGCCGAGGTGGTTCCTGAAATCGACCGCTGCCAAGGAGTCGAATCCCAGCTCCTTGAAGGCTCGGGAGCCGTCGATGGTGTCGGGAGTGACGTGCCCCAGGATGCTGGAAACGTGGGTGAGAACGAGCTCCCGCAGGATGCGGTGCTGTTCCTCCACTGACTCCTCGGCTGCGAGTCGTTGGCTGAGAGACGTGGCAGGGGTTGCGGGAACAGCGGCCTCACCGGTCGGCTCCGGGGCCATCACACCGCGCAGCCGCTCCCCCTGCTGGGAGCCTCGGTTCTCCAGCCAGTAGGGGTGGTGTTGGAAGGGGTATGTGGGGAGGTCGGTGTGTGTGGTGGTGTTGGTGGTGGGCCAGGTGGGGGTGTGGCCGTGGGTGTGGGTGGTGGCGAGGTTGTGGGTGAGGGTGTGGGTGTCGGGGGTGT
>NZ_JBSFMM010000461.1:0-3232 GCF_053599555.1 Streptomyces sp. NPDC000941 | reverse complement strand
GCCGCGCCGCCACCGGCTCAGGCCACGTAGCTGCGTGGGACCTGGGCCTCCACCACGGCGCCGCTCGCGACCAGGTCCGCCGCGGCGGCCAGGCGGGTGGCGGCCTTCTCGGCGACCGCGCCGGCGACGGTGAACGGAAGCCGTACGTACCCCTCGAAGGCGCCGTCGACCCCGAAGCGGGGGCCCGAGGGGACCCGTACGCCAAGCCGCTCGCCCGTCTCCGCGATCCGTGACCCGGACAGGCCGCCGGTGCGGGTCCAGAGGGTGAGCCCGCCGTGCGGTACGGCGAACTCCCAGTCGGGGAGGTGGCGGCGGACGGCGGCGACGAGCTCGTCGCGGTTCTCCCGCGCCTGCGCGCGGCGCAGCTCGACCGCCTCGTCCCAGCCGCCGGTGGCCAGCAGCCAGCCCACGGCGAGCTGTTCGACGACCGGGGTGCCCATGTCCGCGTAGGCGCGGGCCGCGACCAGGCTGCGGATGATGTCGGGGGCGGCGCGCACCCAGCCGATGCGCAGCCCGGCCCAGAAGGACTTGCTCGCCGAGCCGACGGTGACGACGGCGCTGCCCCCGGGGTCGAGCGCGGCGACCGGCCGGGGCGGCTCCACCTCGTCGTCCAGGTGCAGTTCGGCCATGGTCTCGTCGACGACGAGCACGGTCCCGGCCGAGCGCGCCGCGTCGACGAGCTGTCTGCGCTGCTCGTCGGTGGCGAGCGAGCCGGTGGGGTTGTGGAAGTCGGCGACGACATAGGCCATCCGCGGCGCGGCCTCGCGCAGCGTCTGCCGCCAGGCCGGCAGGTCCCAGCCCGCGAGCCCGGGCCCCATGGCCACGGGCACCAAGCGGGTGCCGGCCTCCCGCAGGAGCTGGAGGACGTTCGCGTACGAGGGCGACTCGACGGCGACCCGCTCGCCGTGGCGGACGAACAGCCGGCAGATGGCGGCCACCGCACCCATGGCCCCGGTGGTCACCATGATCTGCTCGGGCATGGTCGGAATGCCGCGAGCGGTGTAGCGGTCGGCGAGGGCCTGGCGCAGCGCGGGCAGCCCGGCGGGGTAGTCGCCGTGGGTGTGGGCGTACGGCGGGAGCTCTTCCAGGGCGCCGTGCATGGCGCGGGTCAGCCAGGGCTCGGGCGCGGGCAGGGCCGCACAGCCCAGGTCGATCACGGAGCGCGCGACCTCGGGCGGCAGCGGGTCGAGCCCACGGGTGGGCAGCGGGCTCCCGGCGGGCATCGCGGTCCAGCTGCCGGACCCGCGCCGCGACTCCAGGAAGCCCTCCTGGCGCAGCGCCTCGTACGCGGCGGCCACCGTGGTCCTGCTGACCCCCAGGGCCGCCGCGAGCTCGCGCTCGGCGGGCAGCCGCGCCGCGACCGGGACCCGGCCTTCGAGGACGAGCAGCCGTACGCGATCGGCGAGCGAACGGTACGCGGGTACGCGCCGGCCGCCCGTCACCGAGACGATCGCCGCGGCCTCGGCCTCGCGTGTGTGCTCCGGCCCGAGCAGGCGAGCCAACTGGGGTGCTCCCACCGCGGATGTCCACGGACTCATCGTCTGCGGTCCACCTTTCCGGAATTGGCCATAGAACTGGACTGGTCTCGGGGTACAGAGTGACACGCCACAGTCCACTGCCTCCACCGGCAAGGCCACTTCAGCCTCTGGGAGCCTTCTTTGTCCGCGTCACCCGTACCGCCCACGCCGTCCGAACCGCCCTCCGAGCCATCACCTGAGCCGTCGTCCGCGTCGTCCGAACCCTCTGAGCCATCGCCGCCCCCGTCCCCCCGCCCCCGCCTCGCGCGCCGCCTGGTCCACCTCTACGCGGGGCTGGTGCTGTACGGCGTGAGCATGGCGCTCCAACTGCGCGCCGGACTCGGGCTCGACCCCTGGGACGTCTTCCACCAGGGCGTCGCCGAGCACACCTCGCTGTCCTTCGGCACAGTGACCATCGTGGTCGGCGCCGCCGTACTGCTGCTGTGGATCCCGCTGCGGCAGCGCCCGGGGTTGGGCACGGTGTCCAATGTGGCGGTGATCGGCGTGGTGGTGGATATCACACTCTGGCTGATGCCGGACCTTCACGCACTGGCCCTGCGGATCCCACTGTTGGTGTTCTCGGTGATCCTCAACGGCGCGGCCACCGGTCTCTACATCTCGGCCCACTTCGGACCGGGCCCGCGGGACGGCCTGATGACCGGGCTGCACCGGCGCACCGGCCGCTCGGTACGGCTGATGCGGACCACGATCGAGGTGACGGTGCTGGCGGTGGGATTCGCGCTGGGCGGGTCCGTGGGGGTCGGCACGGTGCTCTACGCGCTGACCATCGGGCCGCTCGCCCAGTATTTCCTGCGCTTCTTCGCACTTCCCTCGCCCGCGGGCGAGCGCTCACCGGTCGTCGCCCAGGGCAAAGCACAAGAAACGCAGAAAACAACGAAAACGCAAACAACACGGACAGCGATACATGACCGGATTTAGCCCTCGAGGGTGCGGAGCGGTAGTGTACGCCCTCGGCCCACAAGGCGGACCGTTACTGCGCGCTTAAAGCACCAGAAACGCTGGGTGACATCTGCTGCCAGATGTGACAAACCGGGCGCCTGTGGGTAGAACAACGGGGCGGCACGACGGGCGACGCATGTCCCAGTACGGGAATCTTCACCGCCGACCGGACGTTGACCGGATGACGACGACAGCGACACCTGTCCTGTGGGCGACAAGCCCGGGAGGCACGATTCATGAGTGAGCGAGCTCTCCGCGGCACGCGACTCGTGGTGACCAGCTACGAGACCGACCGCGGCATCGATCTGGCCCCGCGCCAGGCGGTGGAGTACGCATGCCAGAACGGACATCGATTCGAGATGCCGTTCTCGGTAGAGGCGGAGATCCCGCCGGAGTGGGAGTGCAAGGCATGTGGTGCCGTAGCACTCCTGGTGGACGGCGACGGTCCTGAGGAGAAGAAGGCCAAGCCGGCGCGCACGCACTGGGACATGCTCATGGAGCGGCGCACCCGTGAAGAGCTGGAGGAGGTGCTGGCCGAGCGGCTGGCCGTACTGCGCTCCGGCGCTATGAACATCGCTGTGCATCCGCGCGACACCCGTAAGTCTGCCTGATCACACGACGGCAACCGACAGCGACAACAGCGACATATCAAGGGCCGGGGCCACTGCCGAGCAGTGGCCGCGGGCCGGGGGGGTCCCGCGGGACGGGGGGGGGGGCGGGGGCGGGTGCGGGCCGCGGGGGGGGGCGCGGCGGGG
>NZ_JBSFMM010000460.1:0-1261 GCF_053599555.1 Streptomyces sp. NPDC000941 | reverse complement strand
ATACGGGGTCGTGGGAGTTCTCTTGATCGGTCTGCCGGCCGGTCGGCGAGTCAGAAATTGTTGATGTAGGCGAAGGGCATGCGAAAGGCCCGGCGTAGAGGGTAAGACCCCCGTAGCTGAAATGTCAGCAACTTGCTTGAGAACCACCCAAGTAGCACGGGGCCCGAGAAATCCCGTGTGAATCTGGCGGGACCACCCGCTAAGCCTAAATATTCCCTGGTGACCGATAGCGGATAGTACCGTGAGGGAATGGTGAAAAGTACCGCGGGAGCGGAGTGAAATAGTACCTGAAACCGTGTGCCTACAAGCCGTGGGAGCGTCGCCGTCAAGCTTGCTTGGCGGTCGTGACTGCGTGCCTTTTGAAGAATGAGCCTGCGAGTTTGCGGTGTGTTGCGAGGTTAACCCGTGTGGGGTAGCCGTAGCGAAAGCGAGTCCGAATAGGGCGATTGAGTAGCGCGCCCAAGACCCGAAGCGGAGTGATCTAGCCATGGGCAGGTTGAAGCGGAGGTAAGACTTCGTGGAGGACCGAACCCACCAGGGTTGAAAACCTGGGGGATGACCTGTGGTTAGGGGTGAAAGGCCAATCAAACTCCGTGATAGCTGGTTCTCCCCGAAATGCATTTAGGTGCAGCGTCGTGTGTTTCTTGCCGGAGGTAGAGCACTGGATAGGCGATGGGCCCTACCGGGTTACTGACCTTAGCCAAACTCCGAATGCCGGTAAGTGAGAGCGCGGCAGTGAGACTGTGGGGGATAAGCTCCATGGTCGAGAGGGAAACAGCCCAGAGCATCGACTAAGGCCCCTAAGCGTGCGCTAAGTGGGAAAGGATGTGGAGTCGCAGAGACAACCAGGAGGTTGGCTTAGAAGCAGCCATCCTTGAAAGAGTGCGTAATAGCTCACTGGTCAAGTGATTCCGCGCCGACAATGTAGCGGGGCTCAAGCGTACCGCCGAAGTCGTGTCATTGCAGCATAAGGCCTAACGGTTGCTGTGATGGGTAGGGGAGCGTCGTGTGCCGGGTGAAGCAGCCGCGTAAGCGAGTTGTGGACGGTTCACGAGTGAGAATGCAGGCATGAGTAGCGATTCACACGTGGGAAACGTGTGCGCCGATTGACTAAGGGTTCCTGGGTCAAGCTGATCTGCCCAGGGTAAGTCGGGACCTAAGGCGAGGCCGACAGGCGTAGTCGATGGACAACCGGTTGATATTCCGGTACCCGCTTTGAAGCGCCAACGCTGAACCAGGCGATGCTAAGTCCGTGAAGCCG
>NZ_JBSFMM010000459.1:0-3240 GCF_053599555.1 Streptomyces sp. NPDC000941 | reverse complement strand
CGACTCGCTGACCGCGGTGGAACTGCGCAACCAGCTCAACGCGGCGACCGGACTCCGGCTGCCCGCCACCTTGGTCTTCGACTACCCCACCGCGCGGGACATCGCCACGTTCGTGGGTTCGGAGCTCATACCCGAGGCGGCCGACACCGACGCCGTGGGACACGAGGAGCGGGTGCGCCGCGTACTGACCAGCATCCCGCTCAGCAGGCTGCGCGACGCCGGCCTGCTGGACACCCTGCTGGAACTCGGCGGAGCCACCGCCACGCCGCGGGACGGGGCCGAGGACGCGGACGGGTCCGACCAGCCCGGCTCGATCGACGCGATGGACAAGAACGATCTGATCGACATGGCGTTCAACAGCCTTGGCCTTGAGGGTGCCACCTGGGAAGAGGGTAACTGACATGACCAACTCCGATGAGAAGCTGGTCAGTGCGCTTCGCCTGTCGCTGAAGGAGAACGAGCGCCTGCGGGTGCAGAACGCCAAGCTCTCCGGTGCGACGCGGGAGCCCGTGGCCATCGTGGCGATGAGCTGCCGCTACCCCGGCGACGTCACCTCGCCCGAGGAGCTGTGGCAGCTGGTGGCCGACGGCGTCGACGCGGTGTCGGACTTCCCGACCGACCGTGGCTGGGACATCGACGGCGGCTATGACCCGGAGCCGGGCAAAGTGGGGAAGTTCTACGCCCGCGAGGGCGGCTTTCTGCACGACGGCGGGGAGTTCGACCCGGCCCCGTTCGGCATCAGCCCCGTCGAGGCGCTGCACATGGACCCGCAGCAGCGGCTGCTGCTGGAGTGTTCATGGGACGTGCTCGAACGCGCCGGTATCGACCCGCTGTCCCTGAAGGGCGCCACCACCGGGGTGTTCACCGGGGCCATGCACCACGACTACGCACTCGGGCACAATGTCAGCACCACCTCGGGCGGCAGCCTGCTCAGCGGCGGCATCTCGTACACCCTCGGGCTCGAAGGCCCCTCCGTCACGATTGACACCGCGTGTTCGTCCTCGCTGGCCGCCGTCCATCTGGCCTGCCAGGCGCTGCGCCGGGAGGAGTGCGGTCTCGCGCTCGCGGGCGGGGTCACGGTGATGGCGACCCCCCAGCTCTTCAAGGTCTTCTCCCAGCAGCGCGGGCTGGCACCCGACGGCCGCTGCAAGTCCTTCTCGGACGCCGCCGACGGCACCGGCTGGGGCGAGGGCGCCGGGATGCTGCTCCTGGAGCGGCTGTCCGAAGCGCGCCGCAACGGCCACCCGGTGCTCGCGGTGATCCGCGGCAGCGCCGTCAACCAGGACGGCCGCAGCAGCGGACAGACCGCGCCGAACGGCCCGGCGCAGCAGCGGCTGATCCGCCAGGCCCTCACGAACGCGGGCCTGTCCGCCGCCGATGTCGACGCGGTGGAGGCACACGGCACCGGCACCACGCTGGGCGACCCGATCGAGGCCCAGGCGCTGCTCGCGACCTATGGGCGGGGCCGGGAAGACCATCACCCGCTGTTGCTGGGCTCCATCAAGTCGAACATCGGGCACACCCAGGCGGCAGCCGGGGTCGCGGGCGTGATCAAGATGGTCATGGCCATGCGCCATGGCACCCTGCCCCGTACGCTGCACCTGGACGCGCCCTCCGCACAGGTCGACTGGTCGGCCGGGGCGGTGGAACTGCTGACCGAACCGGTGGCGTGGCCGGAGACGGGACATCTGCGCCGCGCGGGTGTCTCCGCGTTCGGGGCCAGCGGCACCAATGTGCATGTGATCCTGGAACAGAGCCCACCCGGCGAGGAACCCGAAAACCCCGGTCCGGAGTGGTCCGGGGCCGTCCCCTGGGTGCTCTCCGGCAGGACACCGGAGGCGCTGCGCGCCCAGGCCGCCCGGCTGCTGGCCACCGTTTCGGGGAACGACGGGCTCGCACCCGCCGACGTCGGGCTTTCGCTGGTCACCGGCCGGACCAGGTTCGAGCACCGCGCCGCCGTGGTAGGCCGGGACCGGGAGGAGTTCGTACAAGGGCTCGCCGCGCTGGCCACCGGCACACCCGCCACCGGCGTGGTGACCGGGGCCGCCCGCGAGGCGCCGAGGGTCGTGTTCGTGTTCCCGGGCCAGGGCACGCAGTGGACCGGCATGGCGGCAGAACTGCTCGAGTCCAACACCGTCTTCCAGCAGACGATGCTCGCATGCGAGAACGCGCTGTCGAAGGTCGTGGACTGGTCGCTGCCGGCGGTCCTCGACGATCAGGACGCGCTCGACCGGGTGGACGTGGTCCAGCCGGCGCTGTGGGCGGTGATGGTCTCGCTCGCCGCGGTATGGCGCTCCTGCGGTGTGGAGCCGGCCGCGGTGGTGGGCCACTCCCAGGGCGAGATCGCCGCCGCCTGTGTGGCGGGCGCGCTGTCACTCGAGGACGGGGCCCGGGTGGTGGCCCTGCGCAGCAGGATCATCGCCGAAGTACTGGCCGGTCAGGGCCGGATGATGTCGATCCCCAAGCCGCTGGACCAGGTCGAGCGGCGACTCGCGGGATCGGAGTCGGAGCCGGAGTTGGCGGGCGGCTTTGCGGACGCCGTGTCGATCGCGGCGGTGAACGGACCGTCGTCCGTGGTGGTCTCCGGCGAGGCCGGAGCGGTCGAGAAGTTGCACACCGCTCTGGTGGAGGAGGGTGTCCGCGCCCGGCTGATCGAGGTGGACTACGCCTCGCACTCCGCACAGGTGGAACAGATCGCCGACCGGCTGGCCGAGGCCCTTGCCCCGATCCGCCCCCGGCCCTCGGACATCCCCTTCTACTCCACCGTGGATGACGGCTGGCAGGACACGGAAGGACTGGACGCCGGGTACTGGTACCGCAATCTGCGCCAACCGGTGCGGTTCGAACCCGCGGTACGGGCCTTGCTGGACAAGGGTTTCCGCGGGTTCGTCGAGATCAGCAGTCACCCGGTGCTGACGGTCGGCGTGCAGGAGTCCATCGACCGCGCCGAGGTACGGGCGGTGGCCACCGGCTCGCTGCGCCGCGACGAAGGCGGCTGGGACCGGATGGTGCTCTCGTTGGCCACCGCGCATATGGGTGGGGTGGCCGTGGACTGGCCGGCGGTGTTCGCGGACACCGGTGCGCGCCGAGTGGACCTGCCCACGTACGCCTTCCAACGGCAGCGGTACTGGCTCGACAGCGAGATCGGTGTGGGTGATCCGGTGTCGTTGGGGTTGGGTGTGGTGGGGCATCCGGTGTTGGGTGCGGTGGTGGTGTCGGCGGGTTCGGATGGGGTGGTGT
>NZ_JBSFMM010000458.1:0-3241 GCF_053599555.1 Streptomyces sp. NPDC000941 | reverse complement strand
CCCACGCCGCCCGGCCCGATGGCGTGGGCCAGCGCGCCGCCGGCACCGGCCCGATGGCGCTTCCGCCGCCGCGCAGCAGACGCCACAGCGCGCCCGGATCCGGCGCGCCGGGCAGCCGGCATGCCAGGCCCACGATCGCGACGGGCCACCTCGCAGCCCCTGGCTCGCGGGTCAGGCTGTTCCCGGGCATGACACCCCCGTCTGAATCGCAAGACAGCTGGTTATGGGCTCAGGACATGCCCCGTACGGCGTTCATTCTCGGAATCCGACCTAAAGTTGATCTAACCGAAAACGTCACACACCGGGGCAGCGCATTTTGTGCGGGGACGTCGGCTCATATTGACTCCCCGTCAGACGGCGCCGTCGGAGCAGAGGGCGTTAAGAACGCGTTAAGAAGCGGCCTCGCAACCTAGTGACACCGGCGATGAATCAGCCTATGTCGGATTTTGTTGTCGGTTCATTGACCCTCACACAGCCGCGCGATGCGCGGTTAGGATGCGTCGATGTCGCCCTCTCCAGGAGCGTTGCCTCCGGCTGTTCTCGTCTCGGGTCAACCAAGAGTCGCGGTGCCCGTGGCGGTGTGGTATCCGGGGTCAGTGCGACGGCCCAGGGCGACCCAGGCAGCCGATCGCTCCCTATGGAAGACCAGTCTCATCTGACGAAAGCCAACTGGGACCGTCCGGCATTCATATGAAGGGCGCAAAGATGACTCTCTCGTCGTCTAGGGGGTCCTCGGCGTGGGTAGGACATCGCCGCTGATGCCCGACGCGCGACCGAATAGGCGTCAGGTTGTGTTACGCATGTGACCGATGTGCTGAAGCAAGTTCAAAAATCGGGGTGAATGTCTCGAATGCTGACCGTATTCGATGATGAAGTATCCACCTGCTGCGAGAATGCGCTGGGCACAGTGGGAGGTCGCGCATCATGAGGTACGAAATCCTGTGCCCATTATGGTCGTTGACGGGTCGTCAATTTCTACGCTCAGTGCGCGGAAGATCGAAGTGCTGCTGGCCGCATTGCTCGTGCGTGCAGACGAGGTGGTCAGCAGTGAAGAACTCATGAAGGAAATCTGGGGAACGCGCGCGCCACGTCAGGCCATCGCGGCGCTGCACGTCTATGTATCCCAGCTGCGGAAGTTCCTGCGCCAGAACGGCCGGCGGGACAGTCCGATCAAGACGGCTCGCAGCGGCTACGTCCTGCGGCTGGAGACCGACGAGCTGGATTTCCGCGACTTCCTCGACCTCGTGCGCGAGGGGCGCCAGGCACAGCGTGCCGGCAGCACCGAGGAGGCGTGCGAGGCGTACGAGGAGGGTCTCGGCCTCTGGCGCGGACCGGTGCTGGAGGACCTGCGGGACGGCCCGATCGTCAACGGCTTCGTCTGCTGGGCCGAGCAGTCCCGCCTCGAGTGCGTCGAGTGGTACGTGGACGCCGGTCTCGAACTCGGCCGCCACCGCGAGCTCGTCAGCTACCTCTACGCGCAGCTGGAGGAGCTTCCGCTGCACGAGGCGTTCTACCGGCAGCTCATGCTCGCGCTCTACCGTTCGGGGTGCAGGGCCGACGCCCTCAGCGTCTACCAGTCGGCCAGGATCGTGCTCAGCGACGAGCTGGGACAGGAGCCGTCCGCCGCCCTGCGGGGGCTCCACCACGCCGTCCTCGTCGACGCCCCGGAGCTGGAGCTCGCCACGGTCTAGCCGCTGGCCGCAGCACGGCGATCTCGCGTCACGCAATGCCAAGAATCGAGTACAGGGGGTACTTCATGCGGTACGAGATTTTGGGACCTGTTCGTGTGGTCGATGAGAAGGGCGTGTCCCACCTCAGAGCACAGAAGCTCGCCACCGTCCTGGCGGTCATGCTGATACGCGCTGACCAGGTCGTCACGGCGGAGCAGCTCACGAGGGAGATCTGGGGTGAGCTGCCGCCACAGCGCAGCGCCGCGGGTATCTACGTCTGCGTGTCACGGCTGCGCAAGTTCCTGGCACGGCCCGGCCGGCCGGACCCCGTCATCACCCGGCCCGGCGGATACATGCTCCGCAGGGGGGCGAGCGACTGCGACGTCGACGTCTTCCGGCGGCTGGTCACCGACGGCCGGCGGCATCTCAGGCGCGGCGAGCACGCCGCCGCCGCCGCGTTCTCCGAGGAGGCGCTCGGGCTGTGGCGCGGCCCGGCGTTCGACAACGTGGGGCCCGGCCCCATCATGGAGGGCTTCAACAAACTCCTCGCCGAACTCCACATCGAATGCATGGAGATGTCGGTGGAGGCGCAGCTCGCCCTCGGCCGCCACCGGGAAATCGTCGGCAGGCTGCATTCCCTCGTCGCCGAGTTCCCGCTCAGGGAGACGTTCTACGGGCAGCTGATGCTCGCCCTCCACCGATCCAACCGGCGGTCGGACGCCCTCTGCATCTACGAGTCCGCCCGCCGCGTTCTCGACAGGGAGCTCGGCCTCGAACCCGGGCGGAAGCTGAGGGAACTCCGGCACGCGGTTTTCGCTTCCACCTGACGGACGGGAAGCCCACACCCGGCGGTTGCAAACTCGCCCGCGCGCAGGAGCGCGCGGGCGAGGAGGCGTATGTCTGAGCGCTCTCGAGGCTGTGCCGCTCGAAGAGTCATCGCTGCATGTCATGCTGCATATCTGTACTCGTTGATGAGGCCGCCGAGGGTCGGGGTGCGCAGGACTTTGCCGGTGCTGAGGTCATGTGCTGCGGCGGGTTGTTCGTGGGCGTGGGGTGGTAGCTGGTTGCGGGCCTGGTGGGGTCGGTGTTCGCTGTAGTGCCGCTCGTAGGCTGCGAGGACGTGGCGGGCGTGGGCCTCGTTCATGATGAGGATGTGGTCGAGGGCTTCGCGTCGGATGCTGCCGATGATGCGTTCGCAGTGCGCGTTCATGCGGGGAGCCTGTGGCGCACTGTTGAGAATCTCTATCTCCTCGGCCTCGAAGACGGCGTCGAAGGCCTCGCCGTACTTGCCATCGCGGTCGCGTAACAAGAAGCGCAGGGACTCGATGCGTATGCCCAGGTCGACGGTGAGATTCCGCGCCTGCTGCACTGCCCAGTCGCGGGTCGGGTGGGCGGTGACCCCGGTGATGTGCAGTCGCAGGGTGCCGTGCTCGAGGAACACCAGCGCGTACAGCCGCTTGCCGAGGGCGGTGTCGCTGTGGAAGAAGTCTGCCGCGATGATGCCCTCGGCTTGCGCGGTCAGGAACTCGCGCCAGGTGGGGCCTGAGCGACGTGGCGCGGGGTCGATGCCG
>NZ_JBSFMM010000457.1:0-3265 GCF_053599555.1 Streptomyces sp. NPDC000941 | reverse complement strand
ATCAGTCCGTACTGGGCGGACACTTGGGTCTGCTCCACCTCCACCTGCCCCCGCGCGGCGTTAGCGGCGTTATCTGTGGCCTGCCACAACACTTGGCTCCTCTCGGTAATGCGGCCCCACCACTATGCGGCCGAATTCCCGAGAAAGTAAGTCTTGACTTACTTGGGCGGATCGGCCCTCAAAAGCTACCGACCCGGGACGTCGCTCAGGGCGCGGTGCGGGTGAAATGGAACGGGCAGGTGGCGCCGCCCAGGCCGATGGTGGTGGCACGGTCGAAGCGGAACCCGTGCCTTTCCGGGTCGATCGCCTCGATCCAGTTCCCGTCGAACGCACACATGACGGGCGTCAGTTCACTGGCGGAATTCGCCGCGAGCACTTCGTGGTAGAAGCAGCGGTGAATGTCCAGCAGATATCGCTGATCGTCGTCGGCGGGGCGCTGAAAGGTGAAGGTCTTGCCGAAGGCGTACTCCTCGCGGGCCTTCGACACGTCCACCATCGCCCGGAACGGATCCGGCGCGGCGTCCAGCATGGCCCGGGTGCTCGCGTAAACCGCCTCGCCGAGCGGTTCGACCAGCGCGTTCCGTACCGCGCGGGTGGCGGCGTCGCGGCCCAGCCGCGGGAGCAGCTTTTCGTACGCCGCGACCACCGCGAGGGTGATGCGGAGGTTGTAGCGCGAGGGCTCGTCGACGGCCATATGCGCGTTCGCCGCTTCCAGCTCCGCGTGCCGCTCACGCATCGCGGAGACGAGTTCGCCGGGCGGCAGTGCCTGCTTTTGCAGCGTGGCGGAGATGTGGTCGAAGAAACCGGCGATCAGCAGCGCTGTGTCGTGTTCGGGATCGGGAACGTAGTCGCCGTCGGTCATTTCGAATGGGTCGGTGGTCACGAATGGTCCTTTCGGGACGGGCTCGGTCCCGAGAACGACCTGACAACGCGCCGCAGGGCGGAGCCGGGCCGTGCTCGCGACGAGCGAGCACGCCGACGCGCTCCACCGACCGACCTGGCGTCGACGAACCTCATGGATTCTGTCGCCGCGATCGTCGCACAGGCGCGGGCGGAGTGTCGAACGACCCGTCAGGCGCCCCGCGTCAGCCGCCCGTGTATCAGCTGATACAGCCCGCCCGGCCGCGCCGACGATACGTTCCGCCGGACAACAACGAGTCCGGACAACACCGAGAAGGGACGGCCCCATGCTGGTCGTAGAACTCGCCTTCGCCCCCGCCCCCGAACGCCTGGCCGCCCGCCCCGCCCACCGCGAACGCCTCACCGCCCTGCGCGAGGCGGGCGAACTGGTGACGGCCGGGCCGTGGGCGGACGACACGGGCGCGCTCCTCGTCCTCGACGTGGACCGGGAGCGCCTGGACCGGATCCTGGAGGCGGATCCGTACTACGGCGTGGCGGGGGTCGAGGTGGTACGGGTGCGGGAGTGGACGCCGGTGGTCGGGCCGTAGAGCCGCCGGGCGGGGGTTCGGACCCGGGCGGTTCAGCCCGGGCTGTTCGGGGCCAGGGCGGTTCGGACCCCGGGCGGCTCAGGGCCCGGCGATGACCGTGGTCACGACCTTGCGGACGGCGTCGGCCTCGGGCGGGGTACCCTTCCGGTCGGCGAACAGCAGATGCGCGGCCCCGATCAGCGTGGGGGCGAGCGTGTCGAGGTCCGCGTCCGCCGCGATACGCCCCAGGTCGCGCTCGGCGGCGAGGTAGCCGGCGACCATGGCCGCCGCCTCGGTCAGCACCGGGAGCCCGGTCGTCGGCCGGGCCTCGCGCAGCCGGGCGCGCAGGTCGTCGCGGGAGATGACGAGGCCGACGACGGCCACGGCGACCGACTCGAACAGCTCCATCAGCGCGCGGGTGAGGTTGTCGGCGACGGTGCCGGTCCCGGCGGACCCGCGCAGGGCGGCGGCCTGGTGGTCGAGCCGGGCGATGCGGTCGAGCACGAGCTCGGCGAGGAAGGCGTCGAAGTCGGCGAAGTGCCGGTGCAGGACCCCCTTGGCGCAGCCCGCCTCCGTGGTGACCGCCCGGCTGGTCAGCGCGCTGGGCCCGTCCCGCAGGAGTACGCGCTCGGCGGCGCCGAACAGCTGCTCGCGCGCATCGCGCAGGGCCACCCCGGTCGGCATGGACCGCACCCCCTTCTCGCCTCGGGGGGACTGTACCGTTCCTAAGCTGATTGGCCAGTATTGGCTGTACCGGGCATTCCGAACAGCTTGAGTTGCTGGTCGTGGATGCTGGGCCCCCGAACGGTGTTGGGGCCCTGGGGCGGGTGCTTTCCGGGTGGGCGCGCTCGCGTCTGACGCACCGCGGGGGTGCTGCGCGAGGTCCGTGCCGGAGCTGTCCGCTCCGTGCGGTCTGAGGTGTGGTGACTCGACGCTGCGGGGGCGGTTGTCCCGGTGCGATCCTCCGGTCGCACGGCCCCTGTCTCAGCACGCCGCAAGGCGGTGGTGGCAGGGGTTTGGCGGGGTCCGTCATGCCTGCGTCGGGCCCTACGGCCCAGACCGCGTCTGCCGACGACCACCGCGGCGGCATGATGCCCGCTCACGGCGGTGGCCGAGCTGGTGGAAGTCTGCTCCTTCAAGGGGTTCAGCCAGTGCTGGGCGCCCCATTTACTCGTGTACGCCGGGTCGACCGCGATCACGGAGAGTCCGGCGTGGTGGGCCATCCCGGACAGGCGGTCACGGAACTTGGCCGTCGGGATCCCCGCCACCATGCGGCGGAAAGCCCTGCCGCGCCGCCCACGGCCCAGCTTCTCCCGCCCGGTGGCGCGGGCGTCAGCGAAGTCCAGGTTCTCGATCACCAACGCCGCACACTCATGCCGCTGGGCGAGGTGCAGGAGCTGGGAGGTTGCCGCGCGCAAGCGTGCGTCGCGGGTGGTGGCCGGCAGTCCGGACAGTTCCAGAGGGATCGTGTGGGGAGCGCCGACGGGATTGCCACAGGGATCCAGGACCCAGGCGGCCAGGTGATCGGCGTTCACATCCACAGCGAGCACCGCATGCCGGCGCAGCGTCTCAAGGGCCGGGGCCGGGGCGGTCTGGCCCTTGGCGGTGGTGGACCAGGAGGCATCCAGGTACCAGCGTCCGCGGGCCGGGTCGTAGGTGATGTCATAGCGGACCGAGGCGCCCGAGGCGATCCGGTCCGCGCACTGCGCGCCCCGGTGGCTGAAGTTCGCCGCCGCATCCAGCACATAACGCCCGCGCGGGGCGTTGGCGTACGCCTGGCGCAGGGGACCGGGCAGCACCATCGCGATCGTGCCGTCGGCGGGGTCGATGCCGATGGT
>NZ_JBSFMM010000456.1:0-3296 GCF_053599555.1 Streptomyces sp. NPDC000941 | reverse complement strand
GTCGACGCGCTCGCCGTCGGCCGCTCCGCGCGCCCGAGCCGCGGCCGGGCGGTGGTCCGGCTGACCGGGCGGCTCCCGCTGCCCCGCCCGATCGGCCTCGGCCTGGCCCGCCCCTTCGCGCGCCCCGCCCGCACCGCCGCGATGGTCGCGGCAGTCGCCTTCGGGGCGACCGCCGTGACCTTCGCCGTGGGCCTGGCCGCCTCGTTGACCCGGGTGCAGGACGCCCGGGACCACGACAGAGCCGATGTCAGCGTCGAGGCCAACGTCGAGGTCCTCGGCCCGGACGGAAAGCCCGGACCGGACCGTACGAGCCCGGGCGGCCCGCCGCGGATCACGGCCGACCCCGCCGAGATCACCGCGGCGATCGAGGCCCAGCCGGGGACCCGGGCGTACTACGCCACCACCGCCACACAGGTGACCATCGCCGGGCTGTCCGGCACCACCGACCTCCACACCTTCGCCGGGGACGCCACCTGGGCCAACTACCAGAAGGTCTCCGGCAGATGGTTCGAGAAGCCCGGCGAGGCCGTCGTACCGACCCAGTTCCTCGATGCCACCGACACCCGGCTCGGCGACACCGTCGCCCTGAACCATGACGGCAAGACGATCCGGGTCCGGATCGTGGGAGAGGTCTTCGACCCCCGGCACCAGGGCATGAACGTCCTCACCGACGCCGCGACGCTCGCCCCCGCGAGCACTCCCACCGACAGCTTCCGCATCACCCTCAAGCCCGGCACGGACGCGGCCGCTTACGTCAGCGCCCTGAACGCCGCGCTCGGCTCGCTGGACGTCACCGCGCGTCCCGGCCCCTCCGGCGGCGAGAGCGAGGTGATCCTCGTCCTCGACGCGCTGGCCGCACTCCTTACCCTGATGCTCGTCGCCGTCGCGGGTCTTGGCGTGCTCAACGCGGTCGTCCTCGACACCCGCGAACGCGTCCACGACCTCGGCGTCCACAAGGCGCTCGGCATGACCCCGCGGCAGACCGTCGCGATGGTCCTGGCCTCGGTCGCCGTGGTGGGTCTTGCGGGCGGCGCCCTCGGCGTCCCGGCCGGTCTGGCCCTGCACGCGGCGGTCGTCCCCGCCATGGGCGAGAGCGCCGGACTCACCCTCCCCACCTCGGCCCTCGACGTCTACGCCCCGCCCGAGCTGCTTCTGCTCGGTCTCGGCGGCCTGCTGATCGCGGCCACCGGGGCCCTGCTCCCCGCGGGCTGGGCGGCCCGGACGCGTACGGCCACGGCGCTGCGTACGGAGTGAGGCGGAGGAGAACGGGGCAGGGGCGGGCGCTCGGCCGCGCCCGCCCCTGCCCCCGTGTGCTGTCCACCGGTCAGCCCGCCCGGCACCTCGGGGTTCGACGGTCAGCGCGCTACGCGTGGTCCGCGCCGCCGTTCAGCTCGAGAACCAGGCGATGCCGATCAGGACCGCGGCGACGAAGGCCACGGCACCGGCGATCAGGCTCGCCACTCTCGGCCGGCGCCTGATGAGTTCGCGAGCGCCGCGCCGCTTCGCGGGCGTGGCCGCGGGCGCGGGTGTGGACGCGGATGGGGATGCGGATGGGGACGCCGACGTGGACCGGTGGCCGCGGGCCGGGCGGCGGGCGGGGGCGGGCTGCGGCAGGCGGTACGTGGCTACGGAGGGCGTCTCCGGCGTACGGGGCGGGCCCGCTGCGGCCGCGGCCGCGGGCGGGGCCTGCGGCGTCGCGGTGCCGAAAACCTGGGCGTGCGGGGGCGGGCCCGGCATGGGCCCGGGTGCGGGCGCGGGGGCGGGCTGCGGCATGGGTTCCGGGTGGCCCTGCCAGGCGCCTGAGCCGAACCAGTCGGCGATGTGCTGCGCGGTGGGGCGCCCCTCGGGCTGCTTCGCGAGCATGCCGAGCAGATAGTTCTCGAACGCGGGCGGCAGGCCCGCGCCCCGCTGACTGGGCGGCAAGGGCGCTGCGTCGATGTGCTGGGCGAGCGTGGCGGCGGAGGTGTCGGCCTGGAACGGCGGGGTGCCGGTCAGCAGTTGGTAGAGCAGACAGCCCAGGGAGTACACATCGGAGGCCGGGCTCGCGGGCCGTCCCAGAGCGCGTTCGGGGGCGAGGTAGAGGCTGGTGCCGATGATCTGGCCCGCCGTGGTGAGCGCGGTGGCGGGGTCGTCGACGAACCGGGCGATTCCGAAGTCGCCGATTTTGACCGTGCCGTCGGCGTCCGACATCAGGTTGCCCGGTTTGATGTCCCGGTGGACGATCCCCGTACGGTGCGCGGAGGCCAGCCCAGCGGCCGCCTGGGCAGCGATGACGGCCACCCGCTCGGCGCGGAGCGCGCCTTGGGCGGTCAACTCCTGCGCCAGGCTCTGACCTTCGACGAGCTCCATCACCAGATAGAAGCGGCCGTCACGCGCCCCGAAGTCGAACACGCCGACGATGTTGGGGTGACTCAGCCGGGCCGCAGTCTGGGCCTCCAACCGGAAGCGTGCCGCCGCCTGCGACGCGGGGTCGTCCCCGAGCAGCAGTTTGACGGCCACGGTCCGTCTCAGCACTTCATCGGTGGCCCGCCAGACCTCGCCCATCCCGCCGCGGCCTATGGGTGTCTCCAACCGGTACCGATCCGCCACCAGCACGTGTGCACCAACCTCTATCCTGATCGACTCTGAGCAAACCGACGCCGACGGACAGCAGCACCGTACGAGGAGGTAGGTGGTGGGGGGACCGCGACGTTTTCAGGGTACCGAGCGCGGCTGCCGAGGTCTTCGCCGTCCGGGGCGGACAGGCACGGCATCGGAGGCTGGTGTGACGTACGTCACCCACGCTGAGCGTCTTCCGAAGCCGCTGATCGATGGCGGCAGCGGCTGATCAACGGCGGCTGAAGTGGTGCAGCCCGGGCAGGGCTTGGCAGCCGTTGGCGAGTCTGCCCTGCTGACTGTAGGCGCGGGTGGTCTCCGCCCGGAGCGCGGCCCGGCGCTCTGGGGCGGTTGGCTGCGCGGCGCTGCACGGCGCTGCGCCTGTGCCTACGCGCCGTCTCGCGGCATTCGGTTCGGGCGGGTGCGGGTTTCGTCTCGGACCCTTCGGGTCCAAAGCGCCGGCAGGAGGGGGAAGGGGGGCGGCCGGTCCGTTGTTGTGGTTCCTCGGCCCGGTGGGTGGCTGAGCTTAAGGCTGGCTCCGCTGCGCTCCGCCGCAGCTGCTGCCGCGCGGTGGCCGGCTGGTCGGTCCAGCGGTGCGCTCGGCTGGGGGCGCGTGAGCGTGACGTACGGGCCGGCGATCGCTGGGCGGCATGGTCCGGACGCCGCGTGCGGGCGTCGTCTCGCGCCTTCGGCGCACAGCG
>NZ_JBSFMM010000455.1:0-3337 GCF_053599555.1 Streptomyces sp. NPDC000941 | reverse complement strand
TGACCGGCCCCCTGGACACCCGGCAGCCCGCAACGGCCACCGGGCACCCAGCTCTGCCCCCACCCACCCTGAACTGCTGCTATTTACGCGTCAGACCTTAGAAGGAAAACCTTCCCCCACAAGGTTCCCCTCCGGCCTTGGGCGCGGCCGGCAGCGCCCGTAGCGCTCCAAAATGGCTTCACCGGACCTGACCTGAGGTAACGAACCTGACCCGCCAGATTCCAGCATGATCAGTCCTCATGCTGGTGCGACTTACCTACCTCATTGCCACACGGATCTTCGCGTGGCTGTTCCTGATGTCTCGATCCTCTGCGGCCAAGAACGCGTAGATACTGATCCTGCGTCGACAGGTCACCGCGCCCAAGCCCGACTGGCCGGACCGCGCGCTGCTCGCCGTCCTGACCCGGCTGATCCCCCAAGCCCTGCGCGAACGCCGGATCGTCTCACCGCGCACCCTGCTGGCCTGGCACCAGCGTCTGGTGAAGCAGAGGTGGACGCAGTCGCCGTCGTGGTTGACGCCCAGGTCCTTGGCTACCGACGCGTACATCCCGCCCGGGGTGACCCGGTACAACGCGACGGCATCGGCCCGGAACTCAGGCGAATACTTCGACGTCCCCCAACGGGAACTCCTGTCCTATGGATCATCACGATCCAATGATCAGGGTGTCCACGATCAGGGGCTAATCCCCCTTGCCCAGCGGGAGGGCTGCCCCCGACCCAAGACGGGACCGCGCCCGCTCCTTCCTCCTGGTTCGTAGCTCACGGCTCGAAACCGGTTACGTCAGTGGTATGGCGTTGTAACAGTCTCGGCGGAGGCTCATGGCGCACCTCCGGTCTCCTCAGTAACTCGCACCCCCCACGTGACCGGGTTGATCGAACGACCGCTCCCCGGCCGGCGCGCGCCCCGGGGTGCGGATGAGGAGGAATTGATGGCTGCAGAGCAGTCCCCAGGATCCCGCCGTGCCTTCCTGAGATCCGTCGGCGTCGCGGGGGGCGCCGGAGTGCTGTACTCGGCGATGGGCGCACTCGGGCTCGCCCCGGTGCCAGACGTGCGGGCGGATGAGTACCGGGCGCCCCAGCGAAGCGACTTCGCGCTCACCGGGCGCGGCGGCAAGAAGGTGCTCGTGCTCGGCGGCGGCATAGCCGGCCTGGCGACGGCGTACGAGCTGGGCAAAGCCGGTTACGACTGCCGGATCCTGGAGGCGAAGGACCGCCCCGGGGGCCGCAACTGGACGGTCCGCGGCGGCACGATGCTGACCGACCTCGACGGGCGTACGCAGACGGCGTCGTTCACCAAGGGCCAGTACATGAACGCGGGCCCGGCCCGGCTGCCGCAGTCCCACGTCACTCTCGAGTACTGCCGCGAACTCGGCGTCGAACTGCAGGTGTTCACCAATCAGAACGCCAACGCGTACATCTATCACGAGAGCAGTGCCGCCCTCGCGGGCAAGCCCATGCGCTGGCGCACGGCGAAGGCCGACGTCTACGGCTACATCTCCGAGCTGCTCGCCAAGGCCACCGACCAGGGCGCCCTGGACGCACAGCTCACCGCGCAGGACAAGGAAGGACTGATTGCGTTTCTGCAGAGCTTCGGCGCTATCAAGGGCAAAGCCGACGGATACGCCTACACCGGCACCGACCGGCGAGGCTACTCCGTCGAGCCGGGCGCGGCCTTCGAGGACGGCACGGTCCTTGGCCCGGTGCCGACGCTGTCGGACGTCATCGCCAGCGGCGTGGGGCAGCGCTTCGCCTTCGAACTCGGCTACGACCAGGCCATGCTGATGTTCCAGCCGGTGGGCGGCATGGACGCGATCCCGTACGCCCTGGCCAAGGCGATCGGCCAGAACCGCATCACCTATGGCGCCAAGGTGCTGGAGGTCAAGGACCTGCCGGACGGTGCCGAGGTCACGTACAAGGGCGTCGGCGGCCGTACCCGCACCCAGCGCGCCGACTTCGTTGTCGCGGCCATGCCGCCCATGGTCATGGCCCGCCTCAAGCACAACCTGGGGACCGACATCACCGCGGCGCTGAAGGACGCCGTCCCGACCCCCGTCGGCAAGATCGGGCTCGAGTACCGCAGCCGATGGTGGGAGACGGACGAGCACATATACGGCGGCATCACGCCGACCGACACCGACCTGGCCACCATCTGGTACCCCTCCTACGGCCACCAGGGCCGCCGCGGCACGCTCATCGGCTACTACAACTTCGGGCCCAACGCCGTCGCGTACAGCGATCTGCCGCACGCCCAGCGCCTTGCGCGGGCGGTGAGCCGGGGCGTGAAGATCCACGGCGACAAGTACCGCACCGAACTCGACCACTCCTTCAGCGTGGCCTGGCACCGCACGCCTCATATCGAGGCCGGCTGGGTGGGCTGGCCCTCGCAGACCGGCCCCGAGTACAAGCTGCTCAACCAGCCCGCCGGGCACGTCTACTTCGCTGGCGACTGGCTCAGCCACGTCATCGCCTGGCAGCACGGCGCGTTCACCTCGGCCCGCAAAGTGGTGACCGACATCCACGAAAGGGTGATGGCCGTATGAAGCGACGTACGAAGGTTGTGATCGGTACAACCCTGACCGCCTCGCTCCTCACCGGCGGCACCGCGCTCGCCGAGGGCAAAGGCTGGTGGCCCGGGCCCAAAGAGGTCCGCGTCATGCTGCCCGAGAGCCAGTCCAACCCGGCCATCGCCACCGGAGTGGCAACCGGCGGTGAGGTAGCGATCTACCAGAGCAGCGGCCTCGGCCCGACCGCGCTCAACCCGTCCGCGCCGGTCGGCTCACCCGAGCTCTACACCGACCCGGCCCTCACTCAGGGCGCCACGGGAGTCACGGTCACCGAGGCCCAGGCACTGGTCGTCCTGCGCAACATCAAGACCAACCTCGAAGCGGCGGGCCTGACCCTGGCCGACGTCATCACCATGAAGTGCTACCTGATGAAACCGCCCGGCGTCGAGACCGCCGACTACGCGGGATGGAACCGCGCGTACCGCCAGTACTTCGCCAACATCGACCTCACCTCGAAGGAGGTCGTCCCGGTCCCGATGGGCACCTCCGCCCCCAAGGCACCGCTGGTCGCCAACAAGGCCCGTCCCGCACGCGCCACGATGGAGGTCGCGTCGCTGGCCGTCAAGGGCTGGATGGTCGAGGTCGAGGTCACCGCCGCGTACAAGGCGCGCTGACGGGCACAGTCCCGCGGGGCAACTGCCAGCGAGGGGCCGGGCCCGTAACCGGGCCCGGCCCCCCTGCGCGGCTGCCCCCGGCCGGGGGCCGCCCCCGCGGGCTGGGACGTGGGGCGGGGCGGGTCAGTGTGGGGAGACACAAGAGGAGAAAAAGCGGGG
>NZ_JBSFMM010000454.1:0-3363 GCF_053599555.1 Streptomyces sp. NPDC000941 | reverse complement strand
CACACCCGACGCAAGCAACCCACCCGGATGCAACTCATCCCGCAACGCACCCAACAACTCCAGACACCGCCGCTCCGACACACCACCCGACGGCACCGACACCGCCACCATGCCGTCCACCAGACCCGTCAACTCCCCACGGGTCAGCACCCGGGGAACGGAGTCCGCGGCGGTGACCGTGGCAGGCACCGGGGCGAGGTCCGTGACCGGCACGGGGCCCATGGCGGAGTCCGGGTACGGCGCCGGGTCCGGGGACAGCGCGAGCGACGTCACAGCGGAAGGCATCTCACCGGCTTCGCCGGTCCCGCCGGCCGGTCCCAGGGGCGCGCTCCTGACGGCGCCGCCGTGGGGCGCCGCCGAAGCCACCGAGGGCAGGGCCGGTGTGGCCGAGATCGTCGCGGCCGAGGTCGTCGTGGGAGCGGCAGACCCGGTGGACCCGGGGAGCGGGTACGGCCGCGGGACCGGGTGCGGGGCGGGCGGGACGGGTGCCGCCGGGGCCTCCGGCACCGCCAGGTGCCAGACGGGGCCGGAGGCCGCACTGGCGAAGGCGGTGAGCACCGGCGCGCCCTGGTCGTCCGTGTCGGACAGGTCCGTCGGGTCCTCGGTCCACCACACAGGACCGCCCAGCCGCTGCGCCAGCCGCTTCGCCACCGCGCCGACGTCGGGAGCCCACTCGGCGTGCGAAAAGATGACCTCGGCGCCATTCATCCGCTTTGTCAGTACGGGGTCTACCGCTGCCAGCTCCGAGAACTCACCGACCGGCAGCTCGAACACCTGGCCGTGGATGGTCAGCCGAATGGTGTCCGGATCCCGTTGGTCCAGATCGGCCCGCAGCAGGTAAGGGAGGAACGCGGCCGCCCGCCGGTTCCGGTTCCGGTTCCGCCACGGCGCGTCCACCAGACCGCCCGGCGTATGGATCTGCGCAAGGTTCACCCCCGGCCACGACTCCCCCGTGAAGTCACGACCGCGCTCCCGGACCCCGTCCAGGACCGTGGCGATGCCGGTGTCGTCGAACGCCCCGAACACCTCCAGGTCGTACGCGGCCACCACGTCCGTGTCGGACGCGTCCCGCCCCACGGCGAACGCCCGGGTGAGCGTCTCCCGCACTTCCGCACGTTCCGTCGGGTCGACGTCGAAGTCCGGGTCCAGGCGGAGCACCCGCCGGGTGAGCGCGTCCGCGTCCACACCGGGTGCGGTCAGCAGGTCCATGGTCTTGACCCACGCCCACAGCATCCGCAACCGCTCCGCCTCACCCAACGGACGGGGCTCGGACAAGTTCAGGGCAGTGGCGGCCTCGGACCTCGCCTCATCCCCCTGCACCCACTGCGCGCCCAGCCGCACCACCGGCAGCTCCACGAAGTCCCACGGCATGTCCACGCGTTCGCCCCGCGGGCCACGGGGCCGTGCCTCCCACGCCGTCGCCGCCGCGACCAACGCCCGGCGGGCGACCTCCTGATCCACCTCGACCCCGGCCCCCGCATGCGCCGCGATCACCCGCCGCAGCAGATCCAGCGTCAGCGGGCCCACCCGCCGGAACTCCGGGTCGGCCAGCCACATCTCGTCCACCGCCGCCACCCCACGCAGCAGCTCCCCGAAACCGGCACCGTCCTCCACATACAACCCGAACATCAACTTCAGCGCCCGCACCGCAATCAGCGTCCGCTCCCGCACCTCCGCCGACACCTCGCCATTCCCCGAGTGCAGCCTGGCCACCACCGCAAGCCGGTCCAGCTCCGCACCCTCCGGATCCGGCCGCTCCACGGCAATCTCCCGGGGCCGCCCCTGAGAATCGGAGTACAGGACCCACCTCCGCACGTTGGTCCCGGGCCGCTCCCCATCCGACAGCTGGCCGTAGGAGGCACGCGCCCAGAGTCGCGTCGCGTTCGCGGTGCGATGCGCCACAGAGATCTCCCGCAGCGGATCGGCCACGAACACCTCGGGGTCGAAGACGCTCCTCATGGTGGGACCCCGGCTGTCGCTGTCCTTGGGGGAGCCGAGCCAGCAGTCGGAGAAGTCGATCCAGCGGACCTTGGGCCGCCGGGACACCAGCCACTTCACCCACGCCACCACCAGATCCTCGCCGACATAGCGGTTGACCACGCCGTTCCCGCTCCGCACCGCCAGCACCATGTAGCCCGGGATGGCATGCGCGCTGAGGCGGAACCCGTCGGCCTGGGAGAACGGACTGGCCTCGGGACCCGGACGCGGCAGCTCCAGCTCCGGCCCCTCGGTGTTCGTGGGGAAGCTGTAGTGGATGAACGTCGTCATCCGGTCGCTGACGCGCTCCGTCTCCTCGAAATTCCTCGCGTACTTGTCGGGTTTGAACGAGGCGTAGCCGGTCTCCTCTCCGGTCGCTTCGCTGACCACCGGCCACATCAGCACATCGCGGTACCAGTCGGGCACGCTCTCGTCGAGAACGGGCCCCTGGCCCGGCCGGAACGAGGCCCAGTCGCCCGTGGGAACTCCGGGCCGTCCGGCAACCGTGTCGATGCTGGCCGTCCCATCGGACCACGCGCTGACCGTCACCTCACCGCTGTGCGCCCACACCTCCAGACCGGTACGGTCCGCGAACTGCTGGAGGAACACGCCGTACTGACCCAGGAAGGGAACGGCCACCACGATCGGGGTGCCCGGCGGCAGACCCGCCCGCGCCACGGCGATCGCCATGAGCTCGATGAGCTCCTCGACATCCGCGTCCCGCGTCGAATCATCCGGCAGCCGCACCACCACCATGTCGCCACGCCGCTTACCCGCGACGACGCACGGCACCGTCCCCTTCGGCCACGGCGTCTTCCGCCCGGGACCGCCGGCCGCCAGGGAACCATCCGGCTGCAGGACGAGGACCCCGCTCCGGTCCATGTTCAGCTCCAGGACGCCCAATGCCCCCATGACGTCAGGACCCAGCCAGCTGACACCCGGGATCTGGCTCCACTCCATCGTGAAGTAGCTGCTGTGACCCGGCCCGACCGCCCCCAGCAGGTCGAGGTGGAACGCACCCAGCGCCGTCAGACTGTCCGCACGCCCGTCCGCCTCGGCCGCCCACACCAGCTCGAACAACTCCGTACGCACCGCCTGGTCCACCAGCGCATTCGCCGGCAGGTGCAGCACACGACGAGCCGTCGCATCGACATCGAACACACTCTCCCGCACCCGACGGTCCCGGTCGTGCAGAGCCGCCAGCCGCTCTATGGCCACCGCGTCCCGGGAGGGGGTGATCCCGCCGACCGTCGCCTGCCGTTCCAGTTCCGCCGGGCCCGTCCCGTCCGGCGCGAACTCCACCACGCTCAGCGGCGGCAACCCGGGAGCCGGCGCGGCCGCAGGCGGGGCGGGCGCCTGCGAGGCGGGCGGGGCAGGCGAGGCCGG
>NZ_JBSFMM010000453.1:0-3430 GCF_053599555.1 Streptomyces sp. NPDC000941 | reverse complement strand
TTGCTTTAAACCCGGTGGAAAACCAGAACACAAACACCAAAAAACACCCGGGCCGGCCCCCGCCCCGCCGCCCCCCCCCGGCCCTTGTCGACCCCGCGTAACGGGATGGGGCGCAGACGCGTCAGCGCGCCGAGTGCGGGTCCTCGTCGTCCCGTATGACCTCGCCCTGGATGACCTTGCCGTCAGGGTGGCGCATCCGGTCCCGGCCGGAGTCCGGCCCCGGCCCGAAGCCGCCGCCCATCGGCCCGGGCACATATCCGACCCGACGCCTGAGCAGCGCCTCCGCCCGGCCGCGCAGCAGCGCGCGCGTCGGCGGGAACAGACACACCAGCGCGGCCACATCCGAGATCAGGCCGGGAATCATCAGCAGCAGCCCGCCGAGCATCGTGAAACTGCTGCCCGTCCCCGCCGCCGGGTCCTGCGGCGCAGCGCCCGGCTGCATGGACCGCGAGAGGTTCTGCCAGGCCCGGCGGCCGGCCCGCTTGATCACGGCCGAGCCGACCACCACTCCGGCGAGCAACAGCGACAAGACCGTGAACCCGCCGGCGGCCTCCGCCACCACGGTCAGCAGCCAGATCTCCAGCACCAGCCAGGCCGCGATCCCCAGCGGCAGGAAGGTGCGGAGGCGGGAGCGCTTGGGGCGGGTCGGGTCGGTCTGCTGCTGCGACGGGCCGGTCATCATGCTCCAAGTGTGCCCGGCCCGGCGCGATAGCCGGGCCCCGGGGGCCAAAGATCTCCGCGGGGAGATCCGATGCCGCCGCCAAGCGGCCCCGGGGTCGCTCAGGAGGGGTCGCGCCCCAGCAGCTTGTTCGCCCGGGAACTCACGCCCCAGGTGGCGACCCGCCAGAACGCCTCGGTGACGATGTCCCGGCTCATCTTGCTGTCGCCCCGCTCACGCTCGACGAACGTCACGGGGACCTCGATCACATGGAAGCCCGCCTTGACCGCGCGCCAGGCCATGTCGATCTGGAAGCAGTAGCCCTGGGAGGCGACCGCGTCCATGCCGAGCCCTTCCAGGGTCTCCTTGCGGAAGGCGCGGAAGCCGGCCGTCACATCGCGGATCGGCACATCCAGCAGGATCCGGGAGTAGGTGCTGGCGCCGCGCGAAAGGTACTCCCGCCGCTTGGGCCAGTTGACGATGCGGCCGCCGGGCACCCAGCGCGAGCCGATCACCAGATCGGCGCCCTTGAGCGCGGTCAGCAGCCGGGGCAGCTCCTCGGGCTGATGCGAGCCGTCGGCGTCCATCTCGACCAGTACGCCGTAGCCGTGCTCGATGCCCCAGTGGAACCCGGCGAGGTAGGCGGCGCCCAGGCCCTCCTTGCCCTTGCGGTGCAGCACGCGTACGTGGTCGTCCTCGGCCGCGAGCTCGTCCGCGACCTTGCCGGTGCCGTCCGGGCTGTTGTCGTCGGCGACGAGCACATGCGCCTCGGGCACGGATTCCCGCACCCGGGCGACGATCGGCTTGATGTTCTCCGCCTCGTTGTAGGTCGGGATGATCACCAGAACCTTGCCGAGCGGACCGTACTTCCGCCGCCCGCCGTCCCCTTCGGGCACGGCGTCGCCCTTCTCGCTGCTCCCGCCGCGAGGCGAATCCGCGGCGTCCGAGGTGTGACGCGGCTCGTCCGCGTCCGAAGTCTGGCGCGGCTCGTCGGCCTCGCGTGCGTCGCTCACGGCACCATTTTGTTCGCTTCTCCGCCCGCGAGGCGAATCCGCGGCGTCCGAAGTCTGGCGCGGCTCGTCGGCCTCGCGTGCGTCGCTCACGGTCTTACTGCCCTTTCTCGTCCGTACGTCCCCGACGGCCAATCATGATCGCGGCCGCACAGGAGAGAACGCCCACCATAGCGAGCACCCACTCGGGGGTCGCACCGACGCGGTCGGCGACAGTCTTGCCATCGCGCAGCGGGACGCGCGCGGTGAGCACATCTTGGGTGAATTCTTTCGTCCGCTGCTCGATCGTGCCATCGGGCGCGACGACCGCGCTGATACCGCTGGTGGCCGCGGTGACCACCGTGCGGCCGTGCTCGATGGCCCGCAGCCGGCCCATGGCCAGCTGCTGTTCGGGCTGGCCGGTGCGGCCGTACGTGGCGTTGTTGGTCTGGACGACGATCATGCGGGCGCCCGCGTTGACCGTGTCCCGGACGATCCCGTCGTACGCGACCTCGAAGCAGATCACATCGCCGAGCCGGGCCGGGCCGACCTTCAGCACCCCGCTGTGGTCACCGGGGTAGAAGTCGCGCGGGACCCGCTTGAACCGGGTGATGACCTTGGAAAGCTGCTCGCGGAAGGGGACGTACTCGCCGAAGGGCACCGGGTGCTGCTTGGTGTAGGAGGCGCCGGGGCCGGTCTTGGGATCCCAGACGATGCCCTGGTTCAGCACATAGCCCTGCTTGGTGGGGTGGTCGACCAGCGCACCGACGAGGACCGGCACATCGATCGCCTTCACGGCCTCGTCGATCCGCGCGTACGCCTCCCGATACTGGAAGGGGTCGAGGTCGGAGGCGTTTTCCGGCCAGATCACCAGGTCGGGCTTTTTGATCCGGCCGGCCTTCACGTCCTTGGCCAGCTCGATCGTGGCGTTGACGTGGTTGTTGAGGATCTTCATGGGGCGGCCCAGGAAGTCCATACCGGGCTTCTGGACATTGCCCTGGACGATCGCGATGTCCACCGCGTCGTCGGCGGCCGTGGGGATCGGCACGGCGAACCCGGCCACGGTCACGGCCGCGGCCACGGCGACCGATCCGCCGGCCGCCAGCGCGGCGCGCGGCCGCGGGATGCCGCCGCGCATGCCGTACAGGGCCAGGGCCGCGGCGGCCAGCAGCGTGCCCGTCAGGGCGACGGCAAAGCTGACCAGCGGCGCGCCACCGAGCGCGGCGAGCGGCGTGAAGGGCGACCCGGTGTTGGCGAAGGCCAGCCGGCCCCAGGTGAAGCCGCCGAACGGCACCCGGCCGCGGAGCCACTCCTCGGCGATCCACAGGCAGGCCGCCCACAGGGGCCGCAGCCAGGCCACCGGAAGCCGGGAGGTGAGGGCGAGGGCCGCGCCCAGCGGCAGGAAGTAGAGCGCCTGCAGGAGCGCGAGGCCCACCGTGGCGTCCCAGCCGACGACGTGCAGCCACTTCAGTAGGACTATGAAGAACGGCAGCGCCATCGCGAAGCCGGTCCAGGCGCCCTGCCGGGCCGTACGACCGTGGGTGAGCAGGCTCAGGGCCGCCACGGAGACCAGGGACAGCGGCCACAGCCCGTACGGCGGGAAGGCGAGGCCCAGCGCGAGGCCGAATACGGCCGCGATGGCGCTGCGGCGCGCCTCGCGGCGGGCGAGCCGGGCCAGCCGGCGCATCCGGCCGGGGCGGGCCGGCTCGGGACGTACCTCGGCCGGGGCCGCGGTGTCGCGCGCCGGAGCCTCGGCGTCGGCCGCCAGAGCCTCGGCGTCGGC
>NZ_JBSFMM010000452.1:0-3532 GCF_053599555.1 Streptomyces sp. NPDC000941 | reverse complement strand
GTCAGGTCGGGCTGGTGGGTGCGGAGGTGGTGGGCGAGTCGGTCGGTGGCGGCGTCGAGGGCTTGAGGGGTGCGGGCGGACAGGACGAGGAGGTGCTCGGTGTCCGTGTCGGCGGTGGTCTCGGCGGAGCGGTCGGGTGGTGTGGGTGGTTCTTCGAGGATGAGGTGGGCATTGGTGCCGCCGAAACCGAAAGCGCTGATGCCCGCGCGGCGGATGTGGGTCGGCGTGTGCTTCCAGGAAGTGGGCTGGTTGTGGATGCGGAAAGGCGTGTGACCGAGATCGATATCGGGGTTGGGCTGGTGGTGGTTGACGGTGGGGGGAATGGTTTCGTGGGTGAGGGCCAGGACCGTCTTGATGAGGCCCGCGATACCGGCCGCCGCGTCGAGGTGGCCGATGTTGCCCTTGATGGAGCCCAGGGCGCAGGACGCGGGCGGGTTGTTCCCGAACACCCGCGACAACGCCTGCACCTCGATCGAGTCACCGATCAATGTGCCGGTCCCGTGGGCCTCGACATAGTCGATCGACTCCGGGTCGAGGTCCGCCGCGGCCAGGGCCTCCGTAATCACTTGGGCCTGCCCCGCGACACTGGGAGCCGTAAAGCTCGCCTTCACGGCGCCGTCGTTGTTGACCGCCGACCCCCTGATCACGGCGTGGACGGTGTCGCCGTCGGCCAGCGCGTCCTCCAGCCGCTTGAGCACCACCACCCCGACCCCGTTTCCGAACACGGTCCCGCGGGCGTCGGCGTCGAATGGCCGTACATGACCGTCGGGTGAGAGGAACGACCCCTCCTGGTGGAGATAGCCCGTGTTCTGGGGCACCTTGTAGGACACCGCTCCGGACAGCGCCATATCGCATTCGTAGTTGAGCAGACCCTGGCACGCGGTGTGTACGGCGACGAGCGAGGTCGAGCAGGCCGTGTGGACGGGGATGCTGGGGCCCTTGAGATCCAGCTTGTACGAGACCCTGCTGACCAGGAACGAGAGCTCGAATCCGATGCCGTAGTTCTCCCCGCGCAGTCGCTCACCCTCGTCGAGATTGCTGAAGATGTTGCCGAGGTACGAACTCGTACCCGCTCCCGCGTAGACGCCGATGCTGCCGTCGTAGCGCGCCGCGTCGTACCCTGCGTGCTCCAGCGCCTCCCACACGGTCTCCAGGAACAGCCGGTGCTGCGGGTCCATGACGCGCGCCTCGTGCGCGGAGTAGCCGAAGAACTCCGCGTCGAACAGGTCCATGCCCTCGAATCGCGGTGCGGCTCTCACATACTCGGGCCGGTTGAACACGTCCGGTGCGACTCCGGCCGAGAGCAGTTCCTCGTCGCTCAGCGGCACGATCGACTCCACGCCGTCCCGCAGATTCGTCCAGAACTCCGTCAGATTCCGTGCACCGGGAAACCGCCCGGCCATTCCGACGATCGCAACTCCGTCCTGCGGATCGTCGGCGGAGGTCTCGGTCGTGTCACTCATCCGTTCCCCCTCGCTGTACGCCGCCGTTCCTGCTGCTGACGTCGCCGCTGCATTTTCTTTCTGCGTTCCTTGAGCCCTTCGGCGTCCGCGCTGTCCGTATGCTGCTGATGGGATACCTCAAGGAGACCCAGCAGACCGGCTACCGTCAGAGCCTCGTAGAGATCCGCCAACGTGAGCTTTACCGACAGCCTGCTGTTGATGACGCTGATCAGTTGAATCGCGATCAGGGAATTTCCGCCGAGTTCAAAGAAGTTGTCGTGAGCGCCGGCCTGTTCGACTCCCAGTAGCTCACCCCAGATGCCGCAGATTTCCCGCTCGGCGTCACTGCGGTTTCTTGTGAGGTTCCCGGACAGATCCGGGAGAGCTGTATCGGGGCCCGGCGGAGTGGTGCCGTTGGCGCCCTCTCGGATCGGGTTGCCTCCGCCGTGCTCCAGCCTGAAGGTCTGGGCGAGCAGATGAGAGAGGTCGACGGGAGAGACGACGATCTGCGGAGTGGTCGCGCCCGTGAGGACCGTGTCCAGAGCGCGTAAGCCTTCCTCCTCCGACATGCCGCGGTCTGCCGCGCTCCCGGATGGATCGAGCGCGTTCGCAGTTTCCCGGTCGGCGGCCATGCCTATGCCACGCCATGGGCCCCAGTCGACGGTCAGCACGCGGCGGTGTCTGCCACGGTCCTGCGCGAAGGCGTCGAGAAAACAGTTCGCGGCGCAGTAGTCGACCTGGCCGACGCTGCCGATATTCGCGGCGTTCGAGCCGAACAGCACCAGGAAGTCCAGGTCCAGTCCGGACAGCGCCTCCTCGAGGACCAGGGTCCCGCGCACCTTGGGATGGAGGACTTCGGCCGCGACCCGCAGGTCCTTCAGCTGGATCAGTCCGCCGCCGGCCAGCCCGGCGGTATGGAAGACGCCATGGATGGTGCCCCATTTGCCGCGGATCTGCTCCACGGCGGCCCGCATTGTTTTGGGATCACCGGCATCGGCCTGCACGACGAGCAGTTCGGCCCCGTTGTCGCGCAGCCGCACCAGTCGGCGGACCGCATCGGTGGTGCGCGTGTCCGTGGGGCGGGCGGCCAGCCAGTCGTCCCACTCCTCGGCAGGGGGTAACGGCGTACGGGCGGTCAGGGCGAGGCGTGTTCCGGTGGTGGCCAGGTGTCCGGCCACGGCCAGGCCGAGGCCGCCGGTGCCACCCGTGATGAGATAGACACCCCCGGGGCGCAGCGCCTCCGCCGGCCGTGCCGGGTTGGGAAACCGCTGGGGCAGATAGTGCTGGGTCCAGCGGTGGATTCCCCGGTGGGCGACTACTTCGGTGTCCTGACCGGGTTCGGCGGCCAGTTCGCTTATGAGCCGGTCCAGTTGGTGCGGTGCGGGGGGCCCGGCGTAGTCGAGATCGACGGCGCGGCAGCTGAGGCCCGGCATTTCGCGTGGCAGTACGCGGCACGGTCCGAGCAGCGTGGCCTTCGTCGGGGAAAGCCGCTCATCGCCCGTGACGTTGTGCAGCCCGTTGCTGAGGACCCACAGCCGGACGCACTCGACGGATTCCTCGTGGCTGAGCGCCTGCGCCAGATGTATCAGGCTCTCGAAGCCGAGCCGTCGGGTGTCCTCTTCGCTGTGAGCGGTGTCCTCGGCGTCTGACGTGACGCTCCAGGCATGGACGAAGCATGTGGGTACGGCGCCGTACCGCTCCCGCAGAGCGGAGAGCAGATGGTCGTAGTCGCTACCTTCGCGGGCGTCGATGGTCCATGGCCCCGACTTTGGGGCAGCCCAGGAGTCACCCGCGTACACCATGGTCACCCGGGCACCGGTGTCCCGCAGCCGCGCCGAGACCGTGGCGCCGACACCTGGGCTGTCGGCGAACACCAGCCACTGGCGGGAGGCGTCGGGCAGCCCGATGGGCAGCGCGACGCGCTGCCAGGACGGGACGTGGAACCAGTCCGCGAGATCACTGCGGCGTTCCGCGGTGTCTTTGCGTGCTGTGGCCGCTGTGGTGGTTTTGGTGGGGTGGGGGAGCCAGTGGTGTTGGTGTTGGAAGGGGTAGGTGGGGAGGGGGATGTGTTGGGGGTGTTGGGTTTGTGG
>NZ_JBSFMM010000451.1:0-3541 GCF_053599555.1 Streptomyces sp. NPDC000941 | reverse complement strand
GAGCTTCCGCAGGACCAGTCGCAGTACCCGTACCAGCAGCAGGACTACAACAACGGCGGCTACGACGAGCGGTACCGCTACTGACTGACGCGACGGGCTGGAGCGTGACAGGCGGCGGCGTGACAGGCTGGGGTGGTTGACGGTGCCCGCGCCGTCGCGGGGGCGTGCGCTCCGGCGGCGAGCTCCCCGACGACGGCCGCAGGCCCCGCTGCCTCCGTACGCCCCCGGCGCTGCCTCCGTACGCCCCCGCGGCCCCGGCTAGTCGGCCGGGGCCTCCGCCGGGTCCGGGGCGTCCGGGCGGCGGTACATACGGGTCGCCGTGATCTGCCCGTGCACCTGGCCGGCCTCCGGGTCCCGCTCGGGCAGCCCCGGCCGCAGATGCTCCTCCACGCTGATGTACTTCAGCCCCGCGCGCAGATCCGCGTCATTGCGCAACCGGATGACCAGCGGGAACTCGGCCAGCGCCGTCGTGTCGAACAGGCCCGTGGTGTAGAGCAGCTGGACGCCCAGCGCATCCGACACCGCCCGCTGAAGCTCCAGCAGATACGTCGCGTTGGCGCGCCCGATGGGGTTGTCGAGGAACAGCGTGCCCGCATGGCGGTGCCGGTCCCGGCCCCGGTCGTTGGAGCGCAGCGCCGCCATCGTGCAGTACAGGGCGATGGCCGCGGTCAGCAGCTGCCCGCCGGAGAAGACGTCGCCCATCTGCCCGACCGGCACCCGCTCGGCGCGCAGCACCGCGTCCGGTTTGAGGATCTCCACCGCCACGCCGCGCGGCAGGAGCGCCGCGTGCACCCCGCGCAGCAGCAGCGACATGCCGTCGCGGCGCAGGTCGGAGTTCTTCCGCACGGCGGAGCTGGTCGCCTCGTCGATGACCTCGCCAAGCCGCTCGGCGAGCGTCGCCTGGTCCGGGTCCTCGAAGCGGATCCGCAGGAACTCCTGCCCCGACCACTCCCCGAGCCCTTCGGGCAGCCGGGACAGCCGCTGGGCCGAGCGCAGCGTCGTCAGCGACGACTCGACCAGGCCGCGCAGCCGGTCCACGATGCTGTCCCGGTTGCGCTCCAACTGGGCCAGCTCGTCGGTCAGCACCCGCAGCCGGGGCGCGAACGCCTCGGCCCAGGCCACGGCGTGCTCCGGCAGGGCGGACGCGGGCAGCTCGCGGATCTGCTGCCGGGCGGGGGTGCGCACCTGCTCGTAACGGTTCGCGTTGGCATGCCGTACGAGTACATCGCTCGCCTCCCGGACAGCGGCCTCGGCCGCCGACAGGTCACCCGCGCAGCCGCGCAGCGAGCGGCGGGTCTCGGCGGCCGCCTGCCGGGCCTCCGCGAGGCTCCCGGCGTATGCCTCGGGCTGATCGTCTGCGGCCCCGTCCATGTCCTGGTGGTCGCGGAGCAGGTCCCGCAGCAACGCGGCGGTCTCCTCGAAGCCGCCCGCCGCGTCCTCGGCGGCGCGGTGGGCGCGCAGCAGTTCGGTGTGGGTGGTGCGGGCGGTCTCCAGCGTGTCCGTACGGGTGCTGAGTTCGGCGTTCGCCGAGCGCAGCAGCTCCTTGGCCTGCTCGGCATCCAGCGGGACCATCCCCTCCGGCAGCTCGGTGTGCGCCTCACCGTCCGCGGGCGCCAGCCGCTCCGCCTCGCCGCGCAACCGGCCCAGCTGCTCGCTCGCCGCCGACGCGCGCGCCTCCATCATGTGCACCAGCGACTCGGCGCGGGCCGCGGCCGCCTGGCGGGACGGGCCGTCCGCGCCGTCCGTGCTCTCCAGGAGCTGGGCGGCGCGGGTGCGGACCTTGTTGGTGAGCCGGTCCAGGGTGGCCAGCGCGGCGCTCTCGTCGCTCTCCGCACGGGCCTGTTCGGCGCGCAGATCGGCGCCGACGCCGACCTTCTCGTACACCTGTGAGGCCGCGCGATACGCCTCGCGGAGCGCGGGCAGCGAGGCGGTGGGCGGCGCGCCGTCCGCCACGTCGTCGGGCGCGCCCGCGATCTCGGCGCGCTCGGCGCGCAGCGCGCGGGCGGTGCGGTGCGCGTCGTCGGCCGCGCGCTGGGCGGCGCGCCGGTCCTCGTCCGCCGCGCGCGCCCGGTCCACGCACGCGGCGGCCCGCTCCTCGTACTCCGCGGCCTCGTCCGCCAGTTCGCGCAGCCTGGTCTGCCAGGCGGCGCGCTCCCGCAGCCGGAACGCGAGCCCCGCCAGCGCGTCGGCCGCGCGGCGGGCCCGCTGCGCCGCCTCCTGCCGCTCATCGCGCACCCGGGCCGCCTCGCCGGCCGCCTCGTCCACCTCCACCCTCGCCGTACGGGCCTCCGCCAGCTCCCGCTGCGCGGCGTCTGCCGCCTCACGGGCCGCATCGGCCGCCTCCGCCAGCTCCGCGAGCCGCCCGGGCGGGCAGCCCGTACGCCACGCCGACAGCCGCGCCGCCAGCGTCCGGTCCCCCGCCAGCCGGGCCGCGAGCGCCCGGATCTCCTCGTCCCGCGCGGTGGCCCGCGCGCGCAGCTCCCGCCGCTCGTCGTCGGCGGCCCGCTCGTCGTGCATCGCCGGGTTCGGCGGCACCAGGAACACGCCGCTGTCCTGCGCCCCGGGCGGCGGCGTCGGCGCGAGCAGCGCGGCCGCCGTCCCGACGGCCACGGCGGAGCGCGGCAGCAGCGACGCCGTGCCGAGCACCTCGCGCGCCCGCGCGTGCGTGTCGGGGTCGGTGATGACCACCCCGTCGACCAGCTCCGGCCGTGCGGCCAGCACCGCGGCGTGGTCGACGGGGTCCACGGCCTGCGCCAGATACCGCCAGCCGGGCAGCGCGGGGATGCCGTGCTCGCCCAGGTACTCCACCGCGGCCAGCACATCGGGGCTGGGCGGCAGCAGCCCGCCGTCGCCGAGCGCGCCGAGAATCCGCGCGTCGTCGGCCGCGGCCGTACGCAGATCGAAGAGCTGCCGCTCGGCGGAGGCGACGCTCTCGTCAAGCAACTCCCGCAGCGCGTCGGCGTTCCGGTCCAGCTCCTCAGCGCTCAGCGGCCCCTCTTCGCGGGCCCGCTCGGCGGCGCCACCCGCCGCCTGCCCCCGGCCGGCGCCGTCGCCCCCACCGTCCCACCGCCCGCGAGCCACGCCCCGGCGCGCGGCGGCCTTGTCGGCCGAGCCTTCGCCGCCACGGGTCGAGTCCTCGCCTCCGTGGGCCGCGGCCTCCTGCCGCCCCTCGGCTCGCCCGCCCGCGGTGGCGCCCCGGTGTGCGGTGGCCCCGGGGGTGCTCCCGCCACCGGCCGTGTCCCCGGCCCCGCGCCCTGCGCCGCCCGTAGCGGCCTCGGTACGGCGGGCCGTGGCGCCCTCGGCCTGAAGCGGCGCACCACCAGTCGCGTCCTCGGCGCGGCGAGCGGCACCATCTGTCGGGCCTTCAGCCTGCGCCCCAACATCACCGGTCAGCCGCTCGGGCTCGGCACCCGCACCGTCCGTCGCGCCCCCGGCGCCGGCACGTGCGGCGCCGGCCGCGCCACCGTTGCCGAGACGAGGGTCGTCTTGCCGTGGTCGACGTGGGCGACGATGGCAACGTTACGGATGTCGTGGCGCGTGG
>NZ_JBSFMM010000450.1:0-3562 GCF_053599555.1 Streptomyces sp. NPDC000941 | reverse complement strand
GAGAGACTCTGATGCCGAACGAGAGGCTACGCGCCGCCATGGCCGCCCGGCGCAACGCCGTACCGCGCCGGGCTCCTGGACCGCGTCGACACCTTCGACGCGGACTTCTTCGGCATCCCGCCGCGCGAGGCCGTCGCGATGGACCCGCAGCAGCGGCTGATGCTCGAACTGGCCTGGGAGGCCATGGAGGACGCGGGGCTGCTCCCCAGCGCCCTCGCCGGCAGCCGCACCGCCGTCGTCACCGGTGCCATCTGGGACGACTACGCCGCCGTGCTGCGCCGCGGCGGGCGGCTCGACATCACCCGCCACACGATGGCGGGCCTGAACCGCGGCATCATCGCCAACCGCGTCTCGCACCGCCTGGGCCTGCGCGGCCCCAGCCTCACCGTCGACGCCGCCCAGTCCTCCGGGCTGGTCGCCGTGCACCTGGCGTGCGAGAGCCTGCGCCGGGGCGAGGCCGAGCTGGCGCTGGCGGGCGGCGTGAACCTGATCCTGGCCGAGGACAGCATGCGGCTGGCCGAGGCCCAGTTCCAGGGGCTGTCGCCGGACGGCCGGTGCCACACCTTCGACGCCCGCGCCAACGGCTTCGTGCGCGGCGAAGGCGGCGGCATGATGCTGCTGAAGCCGCTGCCGGCCGCCCTGCGCGACGGCGACCCGGTCTACTGCGTCATCGAGGGCGGCGCGGTCAACAACGACGGCGCCACCGACGGCCTGACGCGGCCGAGCCCCGACGCCCAGACCGAGGTGCTGCGGCGCGCCTGGGAGCAGGCCGGGGTGGACCCCGCCGAGGTACGGTACGTCGAACTCCACGGCGCCGGCACGCCGGTCGGCGACCCGGTCGAGGCCGCCGCCCTCGGCGCGGCGCTCGGCGGGAGCCGCGCGGACGGCGACCCGCTGCGCGTCGGCTCCGTCAAGACCAACATCGGGCACCTGGAGGCCGCCGCCGGGATCGCGGGCCTGCTGAAGGCGGCGCTCAGCATCCACCACCGCGCGCTGCCGCCGAGCCTGAACTTCGCCACCCCCAACCCGGCCATCCCGCTGGGGGAGCTGGGCCTGCGCGTGCAGACGGCGTACGAGCCGTGGCCCCTGGAGGAACGCCGGCTGGTCGCCGGAGTCAGCTCCTTCGGCATGGGCGGCACCAACTGCCACGTGGTGCTGGCCGAGGCGCCGGCGCCCGCCCCGGCCGCGACCCCGGTGCCGGCCCCGGTGCCGGTGACGCGGGCCGCGGGTACACCGCCGGTGACGCCGTGGCCGCTGTCGGCGGCGAGCCCGGCCGCGCTGGCCGCCCAGGCCGCCGCGCTCCGCGACCACCTGCGGGACCACCAGGACCTCGACCCCACCGACGTCGGCCACGCCCTCGCCACCACCAGGACGGCGTTCCCCCACCGGGCCGTCGTCCTCGGCGGCGAGGCGGGCGAGTTGCGCGAACGCCTCGACGCCCTGGCCGCCGGGACCGAGACCCCCGGCGTCGTCCAGGGCCGGGCCCGGGCCGGAGAACACGGCGCGGTCGCGTTCCTCTTCAACGGCCAGGGCAGCCAGCGCCCCGGCATGGGCCGCGAACTGTACGCGGCGTACCCCGTCTTCGCCGACGCGCTGCGCGAGGTACGCGGCCACATGGACCGCTGGCTGGACACGCCGCTGCTGGACGTCGTGTTCGCCGGCGCCGCCTCCCGGGACGCGGCGCCGGCGCTGGACCAGACGGCGTACACCCAGCCCGCGCTCTTCGCGGTCGAGGTCGCGCTGTACCGGCTGGTGACGTCCTGGGGTCTCAGGCCCGGCTACCTGATGGGCCACTCCGTGGGCGAGATCACCGCCGCGCACGTCGCCGGCGCGCTGTCGCTGCCCGACGCGTGCGCGCTGGTGGCGGCCCGGGGGCGCCTGATGCAGTCGGTCACCGCGCCCGGCGCGATGGCCGCCTGGCAGGCGACCGCGGCCGAGGCCGAGGCGGCGTGCGCCCCGGAGGCGGAGCGGATCGGCCTGGCAGCGGTCAACTCCCCCACCTCCGTGGTGATCTCCGGCGACCGCGATGCCGTCGCGGAGGCGACGGCGGCGTGGCGGGCGCGCGGCCGCAAGGCCACGGTGCTGCGGGTCAGCCACGCGTTCCACTCGCCGCATCTGGACGGCATCCTGGGCGAGCTGCGCGAGGTCACGGCCGGTCTGACCTTCGCCGCGCCCACCCTGCCCGTCGTCTCCAACGTGACGGGCGAGCTGGCCGAAGCGGAGCAGCTGTGCTCCCCCGCCTACTGGGCCGACCACGCACGGCGGGCGGTGCGGTTCGCCGAGGGCGTGCGGCGGCTGTGCGAGGCGGGCGTCGGCACGTTCGTGGAGCTGGGCCCGGACGCCTCGCTGACGGGCATGGCCCGCGAGACCATCGCGGCGTGGGCGGGCGACGCCCCGCGCCCGGCGGCCTTCGCGGTGCAACGCCGCGACCGGCCCGAGGCGTTCACCTTCGCCTCGGCGATGGCCGAGGCCCACACCCGCGGCCTGCCCATCGACTGGTCCGCCCCCTTCGCGGGGTACGAGCCACGCCGGGTGCGCCTGCCCACGTACGCCTTCCAGCGCGAACGCCACTGGCCGGACCAGGCGGCGAGCGCGAACGCGAACGCGGACCAGACGGATGCGGCCCGCCCCGAGCCCGCAGACGTCCTCCGCGACGCGGACCGCGCGGACGCCGCACCGCCCGTGGCGGACCTGGTGGGGCTGGTACGGGCGCAGGTCGCGCTCGTGATGGGGCACGCGGGAGCCGAGCGGGTCGATCCGGGGCTGACGTTCAAGCAGCTCGGGTTCGACTCGCTGGCGGCGACCGAACTGAGCGAACGCCTCAGCGCCGCCACCGGCGTTCCGCTGCCCGCCACCCTGACCTTCGACCACCCCACGCCCACCGCCGTCGCCACCTGGCTGGGCGCGGTGCGCGACGGGCGGCAGCCAGCCGGGCACCACCCCCGTTCCGCCGCCACGATCACCGCCGACGAGCCGATCGCCGTCGTCGCCGCCAGCTGCCGCTACCCCGGCGGCGTCGACTCCCCCGAGTCGCTGTGGCGACTCGTCGACGACGGCGTGGACGCCGTGGGCGACTTCCCCACCGACCGGGGCTGGGACCTGGCCGAGCTCTTCGGCGGCGGCAGCGCCACCGGCCGGGGCGGCTTCCTCTACGACGCGGCCGACTTCGACGCCGACTTCTTCGGGATCAGCCCGCGCGAGGCACTGGCCATGGACCCGCAGCAGCGCATCCTGCTCGAACTCTCCTGGGAGCTGCTGGAGCGCGCCGGCATCCCCCCGGCGTCGCTCGGGGGCAGCCCCACCGGCGTCTTCGTCGGCACGACCGCCGCCGACTACGGGCCCAGGCTGCACGAGGCCACCGACGAGATCGACGTGCACCTGCTGACCGGCGGCACGCCGAGCGTGGCGTCCGGCCGGGTGGCGTACGCCCTGGGCCTGGAAGGGCCGGCCGTCACGGTCGACACCGCCTGTTCCTCCTCGCTGGTGGCGATGCACCTGGCGGCGCAGGCGCTGCGCGGCGGCGAGTGCGACCTGGCGCTCGCGGGCGGCGTCACGGTGATGG
>NZ_JBSFMM010000449.1:0-3587 GCF_053599555.1 Streptomyces sp. NPDC000941 | reverse complement strand
CCCGCCCGGCCCCGGCCGGCTCCCCGCACGCGGCGGGCCGCCGCGCCCTGGTCGAGCAGACCGACCACGCGGAGTGGGTGGACCAGCAGCGCGAGCGTGACCGTGGCCCGTCCACTGGCGAGAGCTGGGAGCCGGTGCCCGTCCCACTGCCCACCTACGTCACCGCGCCCGTAGCCCCCCGCGCCACCGGCAACGTCGACCTGGGCGCCCCCGACGCCTGGAGCTCCGCCCGCTCCAGCACCGCCGAACCCACCCACGCCCCCGACCCCGCCACTCACCAGCCCCCCGCTGCCCGCGCCCCTCGCGAGCGGGGCCGCACCCCCCTGTTCGACCAGTACGCGGACGAGGACCGCCCCCGCGCCGCCAACGAGTGACCCTGACCAGCGGGGACCGGTCCGGGGGCCGCGAGGAACGGATTTCCAAGCACCCCGGAGGGGATGCTAGAGTTTCACTCGCTGCAAGGGCCTGTGGCGCAGACTGGTAGCGCACCTCGTTCGCATCGAGGGGGTCAGGGGTTCAAATCCCCTCAGGTCCACACAGCTCAAAGCCCCCGCCGGGAAATCCGGCGGGGGCTTTTTGGTGCCGTACAGCAGCGAAATACAGCAGCTACTTCCGGCCCGTTGTCCCGCCCTCCGGCCTGTTGTCCCGCCCAGGTGCTTGCCGAGCTTCCGCAGCGCCCGACGGGTCGCCTCGGAGGGGACGTGGGTATACACCTCCATCGTCATGGCGATCTTGCTGTGCCGGAGGATCTGCATCGCGATGCGGGGTGCACGTCCAAGGCGGCGAGGAGCGACCCGCAGGTGTGCCGGGTGTCGTGCAGCCGGATGCCGCGTACGCCCGCCTTCGCCGACTGGGCGGTGAACTCCCGGTTGAAGTTCCTCGGCTCGATCGGTGTCCCGTACCGCGTGGTGAAGACGAAGTCCGAGTCCGACCACAGATCGCGGGCCGCTTGCTTGGCCGCTTCCTGCGCCTTCTGGCGGAGCTGCAACGCCGTGACGCAGATCTGGGGGAGGGGCAGGGTCGCCGTGGAAGCCTCCGTCTGCGTCTCGTCGTGCACCAGCTGGCGGTTGATGCGCTGCAACTGACGCTCCACGGTGATCTCTCCCGCGTCGAGATTGACGCTCTCCCAGGTCAGACCGAGGACTTCACCGCGCCGGAAGCCGAGGACCAGGATCAGCACGTATGCCGGATAAAGCGGGTCGCCTGCCTTCCGCGCCGCCTCCAGGAACGTCCGCGCCTCCTCCACCGACCACGGCTCGCGCTTCCGCTTCCGGCCGGAGCGGACCTTGACCAGAGCAGCCACGTTCTTCGTGATCAGCTCTTCCGTCATGGCGTTCGTGAGCGCCGAACGGAGAACGGCGCGGGCGTCCTGGACGGTACGCCGGGACGCGATTTCTTTACTGGATCAAGGCGGTCCGCTTGCGCGGGCCGCGCGCGCTGGCGGCCGGTGGCCGCCGCCCGCTCCTGTCTGCCGCCCCGCTCAGCGGCGCCCCCGGCCCACTCAGCGCGCCACCCCACACCAGCAACCCACCAGAGCCAGTCAGCACCTGGAACAGCCGCCCGCGGTGCTCCCGACGACCCCAGCGCAGACGCCGAAGCAGCAGCACGACCAGGACCACGCGCCCGAACTGCCAGCCGTCGAGGGACGGCTACACAGAGCGGCTTACATGGCCAGCCGTCCGCCGACTGCCGCCATCGCCGTTGTGCGCGCGAAGAGGCCAGCAGGGAGAGGGGGCGCCCAGCCGGGGGCATGTCGATCGTCGACCCTTGCCCGATGTGGCCGGCCGCCGTACTGCCACCGTCACGGATGCGAGAGCGTGAGCAGACCGCACTGCCCGGACGTGGCGGGCGGGGGGCAGCTGCTGCCGCGAAGTGGCTCAGGCCGCCATGGTCGCTGCGCGTCGGCGCGGGCATCGTCGTGGCTGAGCTGCGTGTCGTAGACACCCCCGTCACCGCCACCGCCGAGCCCACCGCGCCGCCTCCGCCTCGCACTCGTCACCACCCCTTTGCTTCGCCTGAACTCATCTGGGAATGGGCGGTGTCGAAGCGAGCACGACAACCACCCCGGTACCATCGGGCACCAGGGTCCTGAACAGGGACTCTCCGCCGGACCACCCCGGATGCTTGCAGGCGCAGGGGTGGTCCGGTCTTGTCTATGTGGTTGTTGTGCGCGGTCCGGCTCCCCGCCCGCCAAGCGGGTATGACGATGGCGGAGAGCCGGACCGCAGACGGCGAAGGGTCCAAGTCCGCCGTCATCCCTTGGGCGCAGTGGGCGTGACGTCTGCGAGACGGGCGAATGGACGGGGGCGCATGCCCGCCTCACAGCCACAACACCCAAGGGAGCAGGAGGGCGGGAGCTACCGGGTCCTTCCCGGGGACGGCAGCCCCCGCCCCGTCTTTGGACGGCGAACCACAGCCGAGCGGAGTGGGATGCCCTCGATGTTCAGCAATTGGTACAGCGCGTAGTACGAGATGCCGAACTTCTCGCGTATCTCCTTCACTTCCAGGCCATCGCGGTATGCCTCCAGAATCTGTTTCTTGGACGGCCCCCATTTCGCCGGTACACGGCGAGCCGTCGTCATCCCTTGCGTTCCGTTTGCAGGCCGGAGTTTTCGAGGAGGAAGCGGCAGGAGTAGCCCAATCCCTGTACGTGCGCCTTAGCCGACAGCAGACCGGAGCCGAGCCCGGTGCCCACCTCATAGGGGATGGAGCTGAGTTTGCTCGCCTTCCCGTACCACTCCACCGTGCCGTGGTTCAGGCGATCGATCCGCTTCCTCGCCAAGGGCGTCAGAGTCTCGATGTGCCCCACCAGAGCCTCACGCAGCTCGCACAGATCCTCGTACCGAGGAAGAGCCGAACTCTCCACCAGCGCTCGGCCGATCGACACTTTGATCTGTTCCACGTCCACCTTGTCAGCGCTCCCGGCAACCTCGATCGCGCCCACAGGTGGGTTGCGCGGGGGCTCTTCTTGCTGCTCGTCCTGCCGCTCACCCGCACGCTTCACCGCCTTGCCCATGCCTCACCCCGCATGCTTGCTCTCTGTCTGGCTTAGACATGGTGGGGCTACAGGACGTCCCATTGAAGGCCCCTCAGAGGACTAGAAGAGGACGTCTTGAGGACCTATCGGGATAGTCGCACAGGTGGGGGTCCTCAAATCGGCCTTCCAAAGCTACGGTGAACCGAGTTGACCCATCGAAAGCCGTGAGGAAATCCAGTGCCCAGGCCAGTAGGAAACGCGCGGCTGAAGGCCGCTCGGCAGGCAGCCGGATACGCGTCTCAGGAAGCGTTCGCCGAGGCGATCCGTAACACCGCGCCCCAACTCGGCATACGGTCGTTGCAGATCAGCGTCCGCCAGGTCCGCCGCTGGGAGTCAGCGAATCCACCATGGCCGCAGCCCGACGTTCAGCGTGTGCTGACGCACCTACTGGGCCAGCCCATCGAGGAACTGGGCTTCACCGCGCCATGGGGCCGGACGGGTCCGGCGCAGGAGGGGGGCGTTTCCCCTTGAGCGTGGACACCCTGATCATTGGATCGTGATGATCCATAGGACAGGAGTTCCCGTTGGGGACGTCGAAGTACTCGCCTGA
>NZ_JBSFMM010000448.1:0-3609 GCF_053599555.1 Streptomyces sp. NPDC000941 | reverse complement strand
CGGCGCGGCGGCGCGACCCATGGCGCAGGGCGCGGGGCCGCGGCGCGGCCGGGGGCCGGACGGGTGGCGTCTTCCAGGGAACACCTTCGCGGTGCGTGCTCGGGCTTCACGTCCATCGGTACGGACGCGACGGGCGAGGCGTTCAGCGAATCCGCGAATTCCTTCGCGTACCCCTTCCGCCCTCGTGATCTACGCGCGTATCTTCGCCGCACCGCACTTCCCCCCACGTGACACCGAGTTCGGAGGAGCAGACATGTCCGCACAGACCGGCAAGGGCGCCCACCGGAAGCGCCCCGCTCTGCGCTCGCCCTACGCCATGGGCGGGTTGGCCCTCGCGGTCACCGCCACCCTGGCCTCGTTGGTGCCCGCCATGGCCTCGACCACCGAGGCGTCCGAGGCCGGCACGGCGCGGGCCCAGGGCCCCGCACACCCGGAGCGGGACTGGATGGGCTCGACCGTCGCCGAGCACGAGGGCGGCGATCCCAAGGCGACCCCCAAGGCCACGGCGGCCGCCACGGTGGAGGGGGTCGACGTCAGCAACCACCAGGGAACGGTCAACTGGACGTCACTCTGGAACAAGAACGTCCGGTTCGCCTACGTCAAGGCCACCGAGAGCACGACGTACAAGAACCCCAAGTTCGCCTCGCAGTACAACGGCTCCGCCAACAAGGGCATGATCCGCGGCGCGTACCACTTCGCCCTGCCGAACAAGTCCAGCGGCACCGCGCAGGCGGACTACTTCGTGAACAACGGCGGCCGCTGGTCCGCCGACGGCAAGACCCTGCCGCCCGTGCTGGACATCGAGTACAACCCGTACGGCGCGTCCTGCTACGGCAGGACCAAGGCCCAGATGGTCACCTGGATCAAGGACTTCAGCGCCCGGGTCAAGAAGCGCACCGGGCGCGACCCGGTGATCTACACGACCACCAGCTGGTGGAAGTCCTGCACCGGCAACAGCGGCGCGTTCGGCACGAAGAACCCGCTGTGGCTCGCGCGCTACGCGTCGACGCCGGGGGCGCTGCCGGCCGGCTGGAAGACCCACACCATCTGGCAGTACACGTCCTCCGGGCCGGTGGTGGGTGACCACAACAAGTTCAACGGCAGCCTGACGCGGCTGAAGGCCCTCGCCAAGGGCTGAGCCCGGCGTCGACCCCGGCCGGCCCGCTGACCGGGGAACTCCCGCCCCCCGACTGGGCAAAGCGGACGTAAAGCACCAGCTCAGGGGGCGGGACACAAAACAGTTCGGCAGAGTACCAGCAAGTAGCGATCGCTGTCAGGTCTTTATTCATTGGTGATGAGCTCTCCACTCCCGGCCCACACCAGGCACTAGCGTCCGGTGTCACTCCGAACCAAGGAGGGCGCTGTGCGATCAGTCATCAGCAGATCCATTGCTTCCAGCCGCACGATCGGGACCGGGCTCATCATCGGTGCGCTCGCCATGACGCTCGCGGCACTGCTCATCCCCGTGAGCCTGTTCGGCGAAAGCAGCGCCGCGGCGCTCCCGAGCGGGGTCACCGACGACGGAAAAGGAACCATCAGTACGCAATACGGACCGCTCACCGCGGTCGACAGGGACTTCGTCCGCAAGGTCAAGCTCGCCGGCCTGTGGGAGCTCCCCTCGGGACGCATGGCGCAGGAGCGTGGCAACACCGACGCCGTGAAGACCGCGGGCGAACACCTCATCGAAGGCCACACCGAGCTGGACCGCCGATCCAACGAGGTGGGCCAGGCTCTCGCAATCGACCTGCCCACCCAGCCCAATGAGCAGCAGCAGGGCTGGCTCAACGAAATGACCACCGCCGCCTCACCGGCAGAGTTCCAGCGTGTGTTCGCCAACCGCCTGCGCGCCGCGCACGGCAAGGTCTTCGGCCTGGTTGCCCAGGTGCGGGCGCAGAGCGAGAACTCCATGGTCAGGTCCCTCGCGACAAGGGCCAACGCAGTCGTTCTCGACCACATCACGGTCCTTGAGGACACCGGGCTTGTCGACTTCGAGGCCCTCAACACAAAGTGAAGTGATCTCATGAGGCAACAGACCCATAAACGCGGGCGTTTCACGAACAAGACCGTGGCCATCGTCGCCGCGCTGGCGCTCGGCGGTGGCGGCGCGGCCATCATCGCGGCGAACGCGTCCGCGAGCGGCGACAAGAGCTCCGGCGAGGAGCGGACGCTGTCGGCGACGGCGGGCACGATCAGCTGCCCCGACGTGGGCCAGAAGCTCAACGACGTGCCCCGCCAGGCCCGCACCGAGGTCGACAGGAACCTGGCCGAGCTCGACTCCCAGGTGGCCAAGGCATACCAGCGCATGGCGAACAAGGAGGCGGGCACGGACTCCGTGCTCACCACGCTCCAGCAGCAGCGCACGGCCACCTTGGACCGTATCGGGACCGCCATCAGCCGCAGCGCCCAACGCCCCGCGGGTCTTGAGCAGATGAGCGCTTGCAAGATGCAGACCAACTTCGCCGGGCAGGGCCGGGGCGGTCAGGGCGGCAACCAGCAGCAGGGCGGCGGCCAGCAGGGCAACCAGCAGGGCGGCGGCCAACAGCAGGGTGGCGGCCAGCAAGGCGGACAGCAAGGCGGACAGCAAGGCGGAAACCAGCAAGGCGGCGGCCAGCAAGGCGATGGCCAGCAGCAGGGTGGCGGCCAGCAAGGCGGCGGCCAGCAGGGCGGCAACGGCGGGCAGCAGGGCAACGGCCCCTCCCCCGACGACTTCGTCGACATCACGAAGGTGCAGCCCAACGTCAAGGAGCCGCAGAACCAGGGCAACGCGTCCAAGGGCACCTTCGTCTCGGAGTGCGGTGTCAACGAGGAGGGCATCCGCAACAGCGACAACGTGATCGTGGCGCCCGGTGTGGGCAACGGCGCCCACCACACCCACGACTACGTGGGCAACAAGACCACGAGCGCCAACTCCACCAACGACAGCCTGGCCGCGGGCGAGACCACCTGCACCAACGGCGACCAGTCCACGTACTACTGGCCGGTGGTCCGGGTCCAGGACGGCACCCAGGAGAAGGACGCCAACCAGCTCGGCGGTGGCCTCGAGGGGAACGTCGGCAAGATCCTCACCCCCAAGAGCTCCACGATCGAGTTCAAGGGCAGCCCGGTCGGCAAGGTCACCGCGATGCCCAAGTTCCTGCGGATCATCACCGGTGACGCCAAGGCGTTCACCAACGGCACCGCCAACGCCAACGCCCACTGGAGCTGCACCGGCTTCGAGGACCGCCAGCTGACCGACAAGTACCCGATCTGCCCGCAGGGCAGCGATGTGGTGCGCAGCTTCGCCTTCCAGAGCTGCTGGGACGGCAAGAACATCGACAGCGCCAACCACCGTGACCACGTCGCCTTCGCCCAGGAGGACGGCTCCTGCGCCAACGGCTTCCAGGCGATCCCTCAGCTGGTGAACAAGATCACCTATGAGGTCCCGGCGGGTGAGACCTTCGCGGTCGACGGCTTCCCCGAGCAGTTGCACAAGCCGGTCACCGACCACGACGACTTCATCAACGTGATGTCGGACCAGCTGATGAACCAGGCAGTGCAGTGCATCAACAGCGGGCAGAAGTGCGGTTGACGCCCCACCAGCCCCAGGCGTGCGCCGACCGGTCTTCGGTC
>NZ_JBSFMM010000447.1:0-3671 GCF_053599555.1 Streptomyces sp. NPDC000941 | reverse complement strand
GGCGCCACCGACTGGACGGGCGGCGGGGTGCGGTACGGGCGGCTGGAGGTGCGCGGCGACGCCGCGCTGCGCATGGCCGACGCCGTGCTGTCCGGGGCCGCGCTGGCCGGGGTGCTGCTCCGTACCACCGGCGCCGTCCACCTCACCGGCTGTCTGCTGGCGGACATCGACGGCACGGGTCTTGTGGTCGGCGGCACCACCCGCGTGGAGCTGGTGCGCACCGAGATCCGGGCCGCGACGGGCTCGGGCATACGGGTGCGCGAGGACGCCCGCGCGGTGTTGCGCGGGTGCCTGGTCGACCGCCCGGGCCGCAGCGGACTGCTCACCGAGGACCGGGCCGCCGCGCTGCTGACGGACTGCCGGATCCGGGACACCGGGGGTGAGGCGGTCCGCGCGCTGGGCAGTTCACCGCTGCCGGAGCCCGAAACCCCCGAAACTCCCGACTCCGCCGACGCCACCGGCGGGGTCGTGCTGCACGGCTGTGAGCTGACCGGCCCGGCGGCCGACGCGATCGGCGTCACCGGCCCCGCGCAGCTCCAGGTCACCGCGTCCGTGCTGCGCGACTGCGCGGGCTCCGGCGTGGCGGCTGGCGACGGCGCCCGGGTGCGGCTGGCCGCCGTCGCGGTCGTACGCACCGGGGCCACGGCCCTGGTCGCGCACGGCTCCGCCGCGCTGACCGCGCGCGAGGTGGCCGTACGGGAGTCGGCCGCCAACGGGCTGCTGGCCACCGGCACCGCGGCCGTCGACCTCACCGACAGCGAGCTGACCGGCTGCCGCTACAGCGCGGTCCACCTCGGTGAGCGGACAACGACCGCGCTCACCCGGGTGCGGGTGGGCGCCACCCCAGAACACGGCGTGCACGCCGTCGACGAAGCCACCGTGACGCTCACCGACGCCCGCCTCGCCGACTGCGGCATGTCGGGCCTCGACCTGGCAGGCGCCGCGCGCGCCGAAGCGTCCGGGCTCGCCGTGACCCGCTGCCTCGCGGGCGTCACGGCCGGGGCGGACGGCGCGCTGCGGCTCACCGACTGCGAGGTGACCGACGCCGAGCGGGCCGGAATCACCCTCGGCCGCGGCGACGCCGAGGTGTCCGGCGGCCGGATCCTGCGGCCGGGCACCGCGGGTCTGGTGTTCACCACGGGCGCCACCCCGCGCGTCACCGACACCGAGATCCGCGAGGCCACCGGCTCAGGACTGGTCGTGGCGGGCGAGGCCGCGCCACGTGTGACCGGCGTACGGATCGTCAGGCCAGGTAAGAACGGCCTGATCCTGGACGGGGGAGCCACCGGGGTCTTCGAGGACCTGGACATCGTCCGGCCCGGCTTCCCCGCGGTGCACCTGGCCGACCGGGCGGCGCCCACGCTGCGCCGGATCCGGGTCCGGGACGCCGCGGAGGATCTGAGCGCCGAGCCCGGGGCCCGGCCGGAGGTGGTGGACTGCGTCTCGATCCGGGTGAAGTCCGCGCGGTGGCCCGGACCGGAGGCCGCCGGGGGCGTACCGGGACCGAAGCCGGCGGGGCCCGGGGCCGGGCAGGCACCCGGAGCCGAGAGGGCCTCCAGGTCCGAAGGGTCGGCGGAGTCACCCGCCTCGGAGGAGACTCTTGAGGAACTGCTGGGCGAACTCGACCGGCTGGTCGGCCTGGCCCGGGTCAAGCAGGACGTCGCGTCGCTGGTCAAGCTGATGCGTACGGTCCAGCGCCGGGAGAGCGCGGGGCTCGCGGCCCCGCCGCTGAGCCGCCATCTGGTGTTCGCGGGCAACCCGGGCACCGGCAAGACCACCGTCGCCCGGCTGTACGGCCGGATCCTGGCCGCCGTGGGGCTGCTGGAGCGCGGCCATCTGGTGGAGGCCGACCGCTCCTCGCTGGTGGGTGAGTACGTCGGCCACACCGGCCCCAAGACCCAGCGGGTGTTCCAGGAGGCCATGGGCGGGGTGCTGTTCATCGACGAGGCGTACTCGCTGGCCCCGGCCCAGGGCGGGGGCGGCAACGACTTCGCGCAGGAGGCCATCGCCACCCTGGTCAAGCTGATGGAGGACCACCGGGACTCGGTGGTGGTCATCGTGGCGGGCTATCCGAACGAGATGGAGCACTTCATCGACTCCAACCCCGGCCTGTCCTCCCGGTTCAACCGCACGCTGATGTTTGAGGACTACGACACCGAGGAGCTGCTGCGCATCGTGGAGCGGCACGCCACCTCGCACCAGTACGATCTGACCGACGTCGCCCGCACCTCCCTCACCGGCTACTTCGAACTCCTGCCCAGAGACGGCCGGTTCGGCAACGGCCGCTCCGCCCGGCAGGTGTTCCAGGCCATGACGGAGCGGCAGGCATACCGGGTGTCGGAGATCGAAACCCCCTCGGAGAGCGAGCTGATGACGCTCTCCGAACTCGATGTGCCCGAGCTGCCGGAGCCACCGCGGTGACGGAGCCACCGCGGTGACCGCGGCAACACCACGATCGACGAACAACAGCTCTCAGAAGGAGGCCGCGGTGTCCGAGCCGAGCGGCGAGGAACAGGGCAACACCCAGGGCAGCGAGCGGACGGCACAGCGCGGGTTCGCGGACACCTTCGCCCGGCGGACCCGGGTGCCGCTGCGCGGTCTGGCGCCGGGCCGCAGGGTGTGGTCCACGGTGGTCGGGCTGCCGGTGACCGCCGGCCTCGCGGTCGGCGCGGTGGTGCTGGTCTCCACGGGCGTGTCCCAGCTGCGGTTCGAAGACGACGGTGATACAGCCGAGACTGTCGCCGCGCAGCACAAGGCCGCGGACAAGGCCAAGGGCACCTCCTCCTCCCAGAAACCGGACGGCGGGGCCAAGGACGGCGGCGAGGCGTCCTCCACCGGCGACAAGGGCGCCTCGGGCGGGGCCAACGGCGGGGGCGGCTCCGGCGGTGGCAGTGGCAGCGGCGGCGGAAGCGGCAGTGGTGGCGGCGGTGGTGGCGGTGGCGGCGGCAACGACACGGGGGCGCCGTCCTCCTCCGGGGGCGACGGTTCCGGCGGGTCGAAGAGTGGCGGCGCCGACACCCCGGCCACGAGCGGCGGCGGGGGCGGGGGCGGAGCGCCCAAGCCGGCGGGCAGCAAGGTGATCTACACCGACTACGCCGGGCCGAGCTGCCCGACCCCGCCGAAGGGCGGCTACTACGAGCAGAACCGCTTCACCGACGGCGACGGCGGCTGGTACTCCCTCGGCGGTGGCGGCTATGTGGGCCACGGCTGCAACGGCGTGTTCGCCTCCGTGCCGATGTCCGGCGACCCGGCCAAGGACGCCAACAGCCGGGTGATGTGGTGGTGGGAGCCGGGCACCTCGGCCAAGAGCTGCCAGCTGTCGGTGTACGTACCCAAGGGCCCCAACGACCGCGATGTCGCCGGCCACCCCACCACGTACCACGTCCTCACCGACCCGTTCGACCGGACCACGAAGTACGACTCCTTCACCATCAACCAGGCCGGCCATCGCGCCCAGTGGGTGAACGCGGGCAGCTTCGCGGTGAAGCAGGGCAAGATCGGCATCAAGCTGCTCGACCGCGGTGACGACTGGTCGGCCGGCTGGAAGCTGGCCCATCACGCCGCCGCCCAGATGAAGGTCACCTGCCGGACCTGACCCCGGGTTCAGCCGGCGCGCGGCGCCTGCCCGGCCATCACCTCACCCCCCGGGCCCGCGCCGCGGGGGCGCGGTC
>NZ_JBSFMM010000446.1:0-3706 GCF_053599555.1 Streptomyces sp. NPDC000941 | reverse complement strand
GCTCTCCCGTCCCTGGGTGGTGCGCCCCCTCCCCCCCGCCGTCCCGGGGGGCCGGCCCCCGCCGCCCCCCCCCGCCCCGGGCACCACGGGGGCCCGGGGCGCCTCGGGCGGGGACGCGCCGCATCCGGATCCGGCGTGAGGCTGTCCGGAGGGGCTGACCGGAGGGGTGCTGGCCGGAGGGGTGCTGGGCGGAGGGGTGCTGGCCGGAGGGGCTGAAGGCCGCCGGCGTTCTGCCCGGCCGGAGATGCGGCCCGGGGGCGCCTGGGCTTCCGGGGTCACTGCCCGGCGTCGGCCCACAGGTCGGTGATGCCCACGCCCAGTTCGGCCAGGAGCCGACGCAGCAGCGGCAGGGACAGCCCGATGACGTTGCCCGAGTCTCCCTCGATGCCGTCGACGAAGGGCGCCGAGCGCCCGTCGAGCGTGAACGCGCCCGCCACGTGCAGGGGTTCGCCGGTGGCGACGTACGCCGCGATCTCGGCGTCGGTCGGCTCGCCGAAGTGGACCGTGGTGGAGGCGGTGTCGGAGGTGCGGCGGCCGGTCGCCGTGTCGATCAGGCAGTGCCCGGTCCGCAGCACGCCGGAGCGGCCGCGCATGGACTTCCAGCGGGCGGTGGCCTCCTCGGCGTCCGCGGGCTTGCCGAGCGCCTGCCCGTCGAGCTCCAGGACCGAGTCGCAGCCGACGACCAGTGCCCCGGCCGCCTCCGGAAGCGCGGCCACGGCGCCCGCCTTGGCCTCGGCCAGTATGCGCGCCAGCTCGGCGGGGGTGTCGGCGCTCAGCGCGTCCTCGTCCACACCGCTGACGATCACCTCGAACGCCAGCCCGGCCTGACGCAGCAGGGCCCGGCGGGCGGGGGAGGCGGAGGCGAGGACGAGGGTGCGCTGCGTGTCAGTCATGCGCCCAGGGTAGGCGGCGGCCCCTGCCTCCCATTCGCCCCTTCCCGCAGCATCGACTTGCGCCCGACTTGCGCCCGAGGCAGAGGGGCAGGCCGGGCGGCGGGGGACCCCCGGCCCCCAGCTTTGGGGCTGCGCCCCTGGATCCTCGGCTTTGAGGCCGCGCACCGCCCCCGGCTCGGGGGGCGCGCCCCAGGGCTCTGTTCCGGGCTGCTGCTGGGACCTCGCCCCGGGACTCCGTCGGGAGGTTGGGCTGAGGGCCTGTGCGGGGCTTGGGCCGGGGCTCTTGTCTGAGGCTTGGTCCTGGGCCCCCGGGGCTCTGCCCCGGGGGGCCTGCCTGAGGTTCAGCAGGATTCTTGCGAGGAACCCCGGGCGTTTACGCCCGGCAGGAATCGCTAGTCACTGGATCGACGCATGTCTGTGTGATGGCCGTTCGTGTGTGCGGCTTCCTGGCTAACGTCGGGGTCATGAAACTGGTGGTACAGATCAAGCTTCTGCCAACGCCCGGGCAGGCGCGGGCGCGTACGAGACCCTGCGGGTCAACCTGAGGGCGGGCAATCTGGGCAAGCCCGGTTCGAAGCGGTACCGCAAGGCGACCGGGAAACCGATCTCCTTCCGGCCCGAGGGAGCCCAGCCCTTTGACGACCGGATGCTGTCCTGGCAGATCGCGGAGCGGACTGTGTCGATCTGGACCGTGAGGGGCCGGCTGAAGAACGTGGCGTTCACCGCGTCGGCCGAGCAGCTTGCCACGCTCGCCCTGTACCGCCGGGGCGAATCCGACTTGATCATGCGGGACGGCACGTGGTTCCTCCTGGCTACCTGCGACGTCCCGGAGGCGGAGCCGAACACCGACCCATGGGGCTTTCTCGGCATCGACCTGGGCATCGTCAACATCGCCACCACCAGTGACGGCGAGATCATGGCCGGACGCGCCCTCAACCGCACCCGTACGCGGGAGCGCGCTCTGCGCGCCAAGCTGCAGAAGAAGAACACCCCGTCCGCCAGACGCTGGCTGAAGAAGCGGCGGCGCAAGGAGGCGCGGCGGGCCAAGGACATCAACCACAAGATTGCCAAGCATGTGGTGGCCGAGGCAGAACGCACCGGTCGCGGCGTCGCCCTGGAAGGCCTGGGCGGTATCCGCGAACGGGTCCGGGCGGCCAAGCCCCAACGGGCCACCCTGCATTCCTGGGCCTTCCACCAGCTCGGGAAATTCGTGGCGTACAAGGCCAGAAAGGCCGGGGTCCCGGTGGTGCACGTCGATCCGGCGTACACCTCCCGTACCTGCGCCGAATGCGGCCACATCGACAAGGCGAACCGGGTGAGTCAAGCCTGGTTTGCGTGCCGGAACTGCGGATTCGTTGATCACGCGGACCGGAACGGCTCCCGCAACATCCGCGCCCGCGCGGAAGAGTTGTGGCGACGCGGGGTGCAGTCAATCACCCCTGCCCCACCCCCGAAAACCGGGAGTGGGACTGGACGCAAGCGCAGCACCACAGCCAGTGGCGCCCGCTGTGCAAGCCTCTCGCTTTGGCGAAAGGGTAGTTGACCTGCCATACGTGCCAGGTCGTCTTGAGGTCGCAGCCGCCCTCCGCGTCGGCCCGGTACAGGTTCGGCAGCCGGGGGCAGCCGCGCCGGGTGTCGATGCCGCGGGCGACGGCCTCGCGCAAGGGCGCGTCGGCCTTCCCTCCCGCGAGCAGATAGGCGCGCACCACCGTGGCGTAGCCGCTGACCGAGTCCAGCCGCTTGGGGTCGGTCGCCCACGGGCGGAGTTGCCGCGCGGTGATCCAGCGGGCGGGGCGCGGCGGCCGGCCGGTGTCGGCGAGGCCGGTGGCGAGGGCGGCGGTGACGCGTACGGCGTCGTTCAGGGGCCAGGACGTGGTCCGCAGGGCCTGGGCGGGGGCGCCGGCCCGGTCGCAGGCGAGGGCGGTGCGGGCCCACTTCTCGGCGCTGTGCGCGGTGACCGTACGGGGCACCACCTGGGCCGAGCGGCACAGCGCGGCCGCGGCGGAGGTGGTGCGTCCGCCCGCGCCCGCGAGGGCGGCGGCCGCGGCGGTGGTCAGCCGGGTGGCGGGGTCGCCCGCCGCGCGGGGGTCGGTGGCCACCTTGCCCAGGGCCTTGGCGAGGCGGTCGTCGTGGGTGGGCTCGCCGGCGAGCCCGCGCAGCAGGAGGGCGTAGAAGGAGGCTTCGGGGCTGCCGAGGTAGCCGCCGGGGTCGCGGACCGCGCCGCCGGGCAGGGTGTTCGCCCGGATCCGGTCGCGCGCCTTGTCGAGGGCGGCGGCCGGGGCGCCCGCGGCCTTGGCGACGAAGGTGGCGGCCGCGGCCCGGTAGGCGTTTTCGGCCTGTTGCCCGGCGGGTTCGGTGGGCTGGGAGCGGGGCCAGCCGGCGGCGTCCCCACAGCGGGGAGAAGCCCAGCGCGTCCTGGCGGAAGAATTCGGCGGTCTTGGCCCGGAGAGCGTGATGCGTTCTGCTATTCGAACAGCCTCGGCCGCAGGTCATGAGCGCTCCGGTGGGCCGTGGGGGTTCCGGGCGCAGATCACGGCCGCAGGCTCAGCAGCACCATCAGCGTCAGGGTCGCCACCGCGAGCACCGTGCCCGCGCGGCGGAGCATGTTCTGGGCCCGCCGCAGCTCCTCGGGCGGCTCATCGGGCGGATCGGACCACAGCATGCACTCGATCCTGCGCCGTCCCATGGCCGTGGGGGGCGGGGGGGGGGGGCGGGTTTGGTTTGGGGCGGGGTGGGTTTGGGTGGGGGTGGGGCTGGGACTGGTTGGGGTCGGGCTGGGATTGGTTCGGGTCGGGCTGAGGCTGCTGGGTGTC
>NZ_JBSFMM010000445.1:0-3778 GCF_053599555.1 Streptomyces sp. NPDC000941 | reverse complement strand
GGCGCGGCCTCGAAGGCCGCGCCGCCGCGAGTGAGCTGCCCGGACACGGCTTGGCCGCGCCGCCGCGACCTGGCCGCCTGGGCACGGCCTGGCCGCCCGGACACCGCCTACCCCTCCGTCGGGCTCCCCGTGGGCCCGGCCTTCACCATGTCGACCGGCATGTCGATCCGCCCCGCGGCCGGGGCCGGGGCCGGGGCCAGGTCCGGGGCCGCGGCCTCTCGCGGCAGTTCCGGCTCCGGCAGCAGCCCGAGCACGGTCTGCCGCTGCGCCTCGCTCGTCGCCTCGTCGTACGGGTCGGGGGTGGCCGGCACCTGCAGCCGGTGCACCGGGCCGGCGCCGAGCCGTACGTAGCCCCGGCCCGGGGGCACCTCGGGCGTCGGCGTGGTGTGCGGCGGGGCGCCGAGCACAGCCCGGATCTGGTCGTCGGAGGCGGGCCCCAGCACCACCCGGGCCCGGGTGTGGGACCGTACGACCTCGCCGAGCGCGTCCGCGGCGTCGAGGTGGTCGGCCACCACCACCCGCACCTGGGCCGCCCGCCCGTGGCGCAGCGGCACCTGCAGCAGCTCCTGCGGGTCGCGGCGGCCCTCGGCCGCGGCGAGCTGACCGAGCACCGTCGGCCGGTCGAGGACGAGCCACAGCGGGCGGAGGATGTCCTGCGGCGGCGGGTGGCCCGTCTGGCGGGCCCGGTTCGCCGCGATCAGCCGCCGCTCCGTCTCGTGTGCCGCCCACTCCAGCGTCGCCAGCGTCCCGGCGAGCCCGCATTCGACGCCCAGCACCCCGGCCCGGCCGCCGAGGAACGCGTACTCGCCGGTGCCGCTGCCGTCCACCACCAGCACCTGGCCGTGGCACAGCGCCTGGAGGGCGATGGACCGCAGCAGGGTCGTGGTGCCGCTCCCGGGCGGGCCGAGCGCGAGCAGATGCGGCTCCGTCGACCGCGGCCCGGTGCGCCACACCACCGGCGGGGCGTCCCGCCGCACCTCCTCCGCCGGGTCGTCGGCGGCCTCCGTGACGGGCAGCGTGCGCTGCACCGAGGAGGCGTCGGTGAAGCCGAGCACGGTCTCGCCCGGCGTGGTCACAAAGCGCTGGGCGCCGATCGCGGTGGACAGGGCGGGCAGCACCGACATCGTCAGGCGGTTGGCCTCCTCGTCCCATTCGAAGAAGTACTCCCGGCCGCGCCCCGACTTGGCGTACAGCAGCCGCTCGACGCGGGTGCGGGACTCCGCGTCGCCGTCGGTGAAGTACGCGGGGTAGTGCAGCTTGAGCAGGGTCAGCCGTCCGGCGTCGTCGAACTCGAAGGAGCCGAAGGCGCTCGACCACTCCCCGCCGTGCGTATACAGCGGGCTCGGGTCCTCGGCGGCGGAGAAGTACGGCACCAGCGCCTCGTACAGGATCCGCAGGCGCTCCCGGCCGGCCTCGTCGGGCCCCGGATCCTTCACCGGGCCCTTGCGCCCGGCCCAGAACGCGGCCCCCATCAGGCTGACGGCCGACAGCGTCGGGCCGTACGGCAGCAGGGCGATGCCCACCACGCAGGTGGCCATCAGGAACAGCGCAGGGCCGCGGCGCTCCTTCGGGGTCTGCGCCCATTTGCGCCGCCCGGCGGCGGCCATGGCGCGCAGCCCGCGGCCGAGCGCGATCAGCGGATGCAGTACGTCGGCGGTGCCGTCGCCGACGGCCCGGGCGAACCCGCGGACGCGGGCCGACCTGGCGCCGCGGACCGGCTTGCCGAGGCGGGCGGATGTGCCGCCGCGGATCAGCCCGGCGGCGCGGATCAGCCCGCCGCCGCGGGCGAACCCGCGGGCGCGGGCCAGCGGGCCGCCGCCGCCGAGGACACGGGGGAGTGGTCGTCGGCGCACGTCAGAACTTGATCCCGCCCAGCAGGTTGGCCAGGCTGGTGCCACCGGCTCTGATGCTCGGGGCGATCGCGGTGCTCGCGAGATAGAAGCCGAAAAGGGCGCAGATGATGGCGTGCGACGCCTTGAGGCCGTCCTTGCGGAAGAACACGAAGACGATGACACCGAGCAGTACGACGCCGGAAATGGACAGGATCATCACGGGCTCCTGGCTGGTGGGGGACGGTCACCATGAGTTCTTCCAGGGTCACTCCAGGTACCCACTCGGCAAAAGGTGCAAATGGGTGGATTATCGGTGTATTCACTGGTGTGGACGCGAAGCCGGAGGCGAGACGCCCATGAGCGACCAGAACCGCGAGACCGAGCCGGCCCACGACCCGGAGGTGCTGCAGCTCGCGGCCAAGGTCTTCGATCTGGCCCGGGTGGGGGACACCGATACGCTCGCCGCCTATGTGGACGCGGGGGTCCCGGCCAACCTCACCGACGACAAGGGGGATTCGCTCCTCATGCTCGCGGCGTATCACGGGCACGCGGCGACCGTCTCCTCCCTGCTGCACCGCGGGGCCGACCCCGACCGCCCCAATGAACACGGCCAGACGCCCATCGCCGGCGCCGCCTTCAAGGGTGAGGAGGAAGTGGTGCGGGTGCTGCTGGCCGGTGGCGCCGATCCGCGGGCGGGCTCGCCCTCGGCGGTCGAGGCGGCGCGTATGTTCGGGCGGCGGGATCTGCTCGCGCTGTTCGGCGCGGCGGAGTGAGCGGAGTGAGCTGACGGCGTACGGGTGGCCTGTCGCCCGTTCGACTTCTGTCCGCCGCCGACCCTGCCGACGCCGTAATGCCTCAACTTCTTTGAAGCGAATGGTCCGGACTATTGACATGCCTTGAACAAGGCTCGGCATGATGTCCCTATCGCGCACCCTTCGCGCCCCCTTCCCTACGGGCTGCCCCAGGACGCCCGTTCCCCCACACAGGAAGGCCATCGCTTCATGAGGAAAACTCTGCGCATCGCCATGACCGGCCTGCTCGCGGCGGCCGCCCTCGCCGCCGCCCCCTGGCCGGCCCCGGCCGCCGACGCCGCCCCGCCGGCCGTCGCCGCCACCTTCACCGACAACTTCGACGGCGCGGCGGGCAGCGCCGTCGACGGCTCCAAATGGGGCTATGAGACCGGCGACAACGTCAACAACCACGAGCGCCAGTACTACACGGACGGCACCAAGAACGCCGCGCTCGACGGCCAGGGCAACCTGGTCATCACCGCCCGCAAGGAGAACCCGGCCAACTACAACTGCTGGTACGGCCGGTGCGAGTACACCTCAGCCCGGCTCTCCACCGCGCGCACCTTCACCACCGCGTACGGACGTGTGGAGGCCCGGATCAAGGTGCCCCGGGGGCAGGGCATGTGGCCCGCCTTCTGGATGCTCGGCAACGACATCGGCAGCGCCGGATGGCCCAACTGCGGCGAGATCGACGTCATGGAGAACGTCGGCTTCGAGCCCAGCACCGTGCACGGCACCATCCACGGCCCCGGCTACTCCGGCTCGGGCGGCATAGGCGCCGGCTACACCCTGCCGAACGGGCAGAAGTTCGCCGACGGCTTCCACACCTTCGCGGTCGACTGGTCGCCCAACAAGATCACCTGGTCCGTCGACGGCAACGTCTACCAGACCCGCACCCCGGCCGATCTCAACGGCAACCGCTGGGTGTTCGACCACGGCTTCTACATCATTCTCAACCTCGCGGTCGGCGGCTACTGGCCCGGCGACCCGGACGGCTCGACCACCTTCCCGCAGCAGCTGGTGGTCGACTACGTCAAGGTCACCTGACGAGCAGCTGTCGCGGTGACGCGGTGACGCGGTGACGCGGTGACGCGGTGACGCGGTGACGCGGTGACGCGGTGACGCGGTGACGCGGTGCGTCGGCGCCCGGCCACG
>NZ_JBSFMM010000444.1:0-3819 GCF_053599555.1 Streptomyces sp. NPDC000941 | reverse complement strand
AAACCCAAAAAAAAACAAACGATATTAGATACTTGTTGACTGGATTTCAGACGTGTGCACTACCCACCGACCCCCGCCCCCCGGCGTGCCCTGGTCGCTCCGCGGAGCGACCAGGACACGGAAGGAGCGCCGGGCCCCTGAAGCCTGTCAGACCGTGAGGCGGGACAGCGCCTCGTCGACCGGCAGCTCCTCGCGCTCGCCCGTGCGGCGGTCCTTGAGCTCCACCACGCCGTCCTTCGCGCCACGGCCGACGACCAGGATCGTGGGCACGCCGATCAGCTCGGCGTCGGTGAACTTCACGCCCGGGGAGACGCCGGCCCGGTCGTCGACCATGACGCGGACGCCCGCCGTCCCCAGCTTGTCCGCGAGTTCCAGGGCCAGCTCGGTCTGGAGCGCCTTGCCCGCCGCGACGATGTGGACGTCGGCCGGGGCCACCTCGCGGGGCCAGCACAGCCCGGACTCGTCGTGGGTCTGCTCGGCGAGCGCGGCCACGGCGCGCGAGACGCCGATGCCGTAGGAGCCCATGGTGACCCGGACCGGCTTGCCGTTCTGGCCGAGCACATCGAGCTGGAAGGTGTCGGCGTACTTCCGGCCGAGCTGGAAGATGTGGCCGATCTCGATGGCCCGGTCGAGCTCGATACCGGCGCCGCAGCGGGGGCAGGGGTCGCCGGGCCTGACCACGACGACGTCGAGGTACTGGTCGACCTCGAAGTCCCGGCCGCAGACGACGTTGCGCGCGTGCTTGCCGGGCTTGTTGGCGCCGGTCACCCAGGCGGTGCCGGGCGCGACGCGCGGGTCGGCGAGATAGCGGAAGGACTTCCCGGCCAGGTCCTGCGGGCCGATGTAGCCGCGGACCAGGTCGGGGCGGTCGGCGAAGTCCTCGGCGGTGACGACCTCGACCTCGGCGGGGGCGAGGTGTTCGGCGAGCTTGCCGAGGTCCACCTCGCGGTCGCCGGGGACGCCCACCGCGGTGATCTCGCCGTCGACCTTGACGAGGAGGTTCTTCAGGGTGGCGGAGGCCGGGATGTTCAGGTGCTCGGCGAGGGTGTCGATGGTGGGGGTGTCGGGGGTGTCCAGCTCCTCGACCGGGCCGTGCTCGGCGCCCTCGACGGGGGTGAGGGCGAGCGTGACGGCCTCGGTGTTGGCCGCGTAGTCGCAGTTCGGGCAGTCCACGAAGGTGTCCTCGCCGGCCGCGGCCGGGGCCAGGAACTCCTCGGAGGCGGAGCCGCCCATGGCGCCGGAGATCGCGGAGACGATGCGGTAGTCCAGGCCGAGGCGTTCGAAGATCCGCTGGTAGGCCTCGCGGTGCAGCCGGTAGGACTCGGCCAGGCCCTCGTCGGTGGTGTCGAAGGAGTACGAGTCCTTCATCTGGAACTCGCGGCCGCGCAGCACACCGGAGCGCGGGCGGGCCTCGTCCCGGTACTTGGTCTGGATCTGGTAGAGGATCACGGGCAGGTCCTTGTAGGACGTGCACTGGTCCTTGACCGTCTGGGTGAAGATCTCCTCGTGGGTCGGGCCGAGGAGGTAGTCGGCGCCCTTGCGGTCCTTGATCCGGAACAGCAGGTCGCCGTATTCGTCCCAGCGGCCGCTGGCCTCGTACGGCTCACGGGGCAGCAGGGCGGGCAGCAGGACCTCCTGGCCGCCGATGGCGTCCATCTCCTCGCGGACGATCCGCGCCACGTTCTCCAGGACCTTCTTGCCGATGGGCAGCCAGGTCCAGATGCCCGCGGAGGTGCGGCGTACATAGCCGGCGCGGACGAGCAGCTTGTGGCTGGCGGTCTCGGCATCGGCCGGGTCCTCGCGCAGCGTCTTCAACATCAACCTGGACATGCGCTGGACGTGGGCCTGGGCCATGGTTCTTCTCCTGCGTACGAGATGGGATGTCCAGGAGATTAACCGCTGCCGCCACCCACCGGGAAATGAACCAGGGGAAGGCGTACCGGGGGAAGGCGTACCGGGGGAAGGCCACCGGGAATCAGCGGCGCAGCGGGAGCGGGGCGCCCATGACCGCGTACGGAGTCGGCGCGCTCGGGAAGAGCACGGGGCGGGCGAGGTCGCGGTAGCCGAGGGCGCGGTAGAGGTGGCGGGCGGGGCTCTCGGCGTCGATCGCGGAGAGGATGGAGCGCGGCTGGTCCGCTCCGTCGGTGATGGTGGTGATCAGCGACCGGCCGATGCCGTGCTGCTGGTAGTCGGGGTGGACATGCAGTTCGGTGATGACGAAGGAGTCGTCCAGCCAGTTCTCGTGGCCGGTGTCGCGCAGATACGGCTCGACGACGGTGGACCACCAGTGCGTGCGGTCGTTGGGCATGCCGTAGACGAAGCCGACGAGCCGCCCGGAGGGGGTGGTGGCGCCCAGCGCGCGGGCGCCCGGGCTGGTGAGGTGGCGCAGCACGATGTGGCGCCGTACTCCGGCCTCCTCGGCGGTGAGCCCGAAGGCGATCGCCTGCACGGCAAGGGCCTCGTCCACGCGCGCGGCGAGGTCGAGCGGCCCCACGACGACGCCCTGCGGGTCCGGCGGCCCTTCGCCTGGTTGATGCAGCATGGGCGGCACCCTACTGGGCCGTTACTGGGCCGTCGATCAGAACAGCACACTCATGAAGGCGCCGACCTCCTGGAAGCCGACGCGGCGGTAGGCGGCGCGGGCGGCGGTGTTGAAGTCGTTGACGTAGAGGCTGACGACGGGCGCGACCTCGTTCAGCGCATAGTGCAGGACGGCGGCCATACCGGGCTCGGACAGCCCGCGGCCGCGGTACTCGGGGGCGACCCAGACGCCCTGGATCTGGCAGGCGTGGCGGGTGGCGGCGCCGATCTCGGCCTTGAAGACGACCCGGCCGTTCTCGATCCGGGCGAAGGATCGCCCGTGGCTGACGAGTTCGGCGACCCGGGCCTGGTAGAGCAGCCCGCCGTCGCCGGCGAGCGGCGAGACGCCGACCTCTTCGGTGAACATGGCCACGCAGGCGGGCATGATCACGTCCATTTCGTCCTTGTGGACGCGGCGGACGAGCGGGTCGGGCGCGATACCGGCGGGCATGGTGGTGGTGGCCATGAGCGGCTGATGGCCGCGGACCTCGCGGGCCGGGCCCCAGCTGGGCTCGAGCAGCGACCAGAGCTCGGTGGCGGTGTCGGCGGGGCCGACGATGGAGGAGCAGCGGCGGCCGGCCCGGCGGGCGCGCTCGGCGAAGCCGCGTACGGCCTCACGGGTGGCGCAGATGGGGACGAGGTTGGCTCCGGCGTAGCAGAGCGATTCCAGCCGGCCACCGGTGTACCAGCCCCACATCTCGCCGCCGAGGCGCCAGGGGTCCAGGCCGGCGACCTGGACGCGGGCGGCGACGAAGGCGTTGGAGACCGGGTCGCGGTCGAGGACCGCAAGGGCCTCGTCGAGCTCGTGGGGCTCGAGCACCCTGGTGGTGGACGTCGTCAGCACGTGTCGGTATGCCTCACCGGTTGCGGCCGAGGGCCAGAAGATTCGATTCTCCGCACTGTACCTCGGGGGTCGCCCAGGCCACCGCCCACGTTCACCGACGGGGCCGTGGTCCGGTCGGGTGCGGGCGGTGCAGCCGCGGGCGCGGGGTGGCGTCAGCCGGTGACGGAGACCTCGGGCTCTCCGGAGGCGATGCCGTCCTTCTCCATCTGCTCGGCGATCTTCATGGCCTCGTCGATCAGGGTCTCCACGATCTTCGACTCGGGCACCGTCTTGATCACCTCACCCTTGACGAAGATCTGGCCCTTGCCGTTGCCCGAGGCCACCCCCAGATCCGCCTCACGCGCCTCACCGGGACCGTTGACCACACACCCCATCACCGCGACCCGCAGCGGCAC
>NZ_JBSFMM010000443.1:0-3850 GCF_053599555.1 Streptomyces sp. NPDC000941 | reverse complement strand
GGTCCTCGGCCACGATCACGGCGCGGCGCTCGAACACCGCCCGCTCGCCGGCCAGCGCACGCGCCACATCCCGCAGCCCTTCCCGGTCCGCGACAAACTCCCGCAACCGCCGCGCCTGCCCTCTCAGCGCGCCCTCCGAACGCGCCGAGATGACGCATGGCACCACCGGCGATCCGTGCGTGGGCTCGCTTTCCGCTGCGACCTGGTCCGGGGCCTGTTCGAGGATGATGTGTGCGTTGGTGCCACTGACCCCGAAGGACGACACACCTGCCCGGCGCGGACGCCCGTTCCCCGGCCACGACACCGACTCGCTCAGCAACCGCACCTGCCCAGCCGACCAATCGACATGAGGCGTGGGGGCGTCCACGTGCAGACTCCGGGGCAGCGTCCCGTGTGCGAGCGCGAGCACCATCTTGATCACGCCGGCGACGCCCGCCGCCGCCTGCGTATGGCCGATGTTCGACTTCACCGACCCCAGCCACAACGGCCGGTCTTCTGGGCGATCCTGGCCATACGTGGCAAGGATCGCCTGCGCCTCGATCGGATCCCCGAGCCTCGTGCCTGTCCCGTGCCCCTCCACCACATCCACATCCGACGCCGCCAGCCCCGCCCCCGCCAACGCCTGCCGGATCACCCGCTGCTGCGACGGACCATTCGGCGCCGTCAAACCATTGCTCGCCCCGTCCTGGTTCACCGCACTGCCCCGCACCACCGCCAACACCCGATGCCCCAACCGCCGCGCATCCGACAACCGCTCCACCAGCAGGACGGCCACGCCCTCGGACATGCCCACGCCGTCAGCGGCAGCCGCGTACGGCTTGCACCGCCCGTCCGCCGCCAGACCACGCTGACGGGAGAACTCCACAAACACCCCCGGCGTCGACATCACCGTCACCCCACCCGCCAACGCCAGCGAACACTCCCCCGACCGCAACGACTGACACGCCAAATGCAACGCCACCAACGACGAAGAACACGCCGTATCCACCGTCACCGCAGGACCCTCAAAACCAAAGCTGTACGCCAACCGACCCGACAGCACCCCGCCGGCGTTGCCGTTGCCGACAAGCCCCTCGAGCCCATCGGGGAGTTCGAGCAGGCGCGTGGCGTAGTCGTGGTACATCATCCCCGCGAAAACGCCGGTGCGGCTCCCGCGCAGCGTGGCCGGGTCGATACCGGCGCCTTCCAGCGCCTCCCAGGAGGTCTCCAGCAGCAGACGCTGCTGCGGGTCCATCGCCAGCGCCTCACGCGGGCTGATCCCGAAGAACCCCGCGTCGAAGTCGGCGGCGTGGTGGAGAAAGCCGCCGTGGCGGGTGTACGACGTCCCGGTTCGCGCCCGGTCCGGATTCGGGTCGTACAGCGCCTCGACATTCCACCCCCGGTCCACCGGAAATCCCGAAATGGCATCGCCGTCGGAGGCCAGCAACTCCCAGAATTCCGCGGGCGATCCCACACCGCCGGGAAAGCGGCAGGCCATCCCCACCACGGCGACCGGCTCCTGCTCCCCCGACTCGATCTCCGCCAGGCGGCGGCGCACCTGGACGAGTTCGGCGGTCGCCCGCTTGAGGTAGTCCCGAAGCTTTTCCTCATTGGCATTGGCCATTTACGGCATCTCCTCGACATTCCGAAAGCCGTGAGTTGTTTCCTCAGGACCGTCAGGGCGTCAAGCGATCTTAGGGAATTCGATATCGTTCACTGCACCCCCTAAGCACCCCAGAATGCGCGGACGGCGCGCGGCCGTTCGCCATAAGAGGTGCAGGCTGTCACCGCTCTTCGCTCTTTTCTGAGCGCTTCTGGACTCCTCCCGAGAGGCGGTAGCCATGGAATCGTCCCGGTACGCCAAGCGCTTTCGCGGCCGATTGGTGCTGGTCACCGGCGCGGGCAGCGGAATCGGACGGGCGACGGCGGGCGCCTTCGCCGCGGCGGGGGCGCGGGTGGTCTGCGTGGACCGGAACGCCCGTACGGCGTCGGCCGGTGCGGACCTGGCCAAGGTGTTGGGTGCCACGGACGCATGGCCGGAGGCCGTCGACGTCGCCGACGCGGCCGCCATGGAACGGCTTGCCGAGCGCGTCTTGGACGCGCACGGCGTCGTGGACATCCTGGTGAACAGCGCCGGCATCGGCATGTCGGGCCGGTTCCTCGACACCTCCGTCGCGGACTGGCGGCGCACGCTGAATGTGAATCTATGGGGGGTCATTCACGGCTGCCGGCTCTTCGGCCGGCAGATGGCGGACCGCGGGCAGGGCGGGCACATCGTGACGATCGCGTCGGCCGCCGCCTTCCAACCCACCCGGGCCGTCCCGGCGTACGCGACGAGCAAGGCCGCCGTGGTGATGCTCAGCGAGTGTCTACGGGCGGAACTCGCGCAGTTCGAGGTGGGTGTGAGCGCGGTGTGCCCGGGCTTTGTGAACACTTCCTTCACGGCGGCGATGCACTTCGCCGGGGTATCGGAACAGGAGCAGGCGCGGCTGCGGAAGCGGGCCGTGCACACGCTCGGGCGGCGCGGCTGTCCGCCGGAGAGAGTCGCCGCGGCGGTGTTGCGCGCGGTCGCGCGCAACACGCCCGTGGCGACCGTGACGCCGGATGCCCGTCTCGTACGTCTGATCAGCCGGTTCGCGCCGCCTCTGCGCCGTGCCGTGGCCCGGCTCGATCCGCCCTCCTGACGACGGTTGACGATGGCCGCTGGACGACGGGTCGGCGATGGCCGCTACATGCCAGGTGGTGTGGGGGCGAGGGCCATGCCGCCGGAGGCGTCGACCAGCTGCCCGGTGACCCAGCGGGCCTCGTCCGAGGCGAGGAGGGCGACGACGTCGGCGATGTCGGACGGCTGGCCGAGCCTGCGAAGTGCGGTCATGGCGGCCACGCCCTCGGCCGCCCCGGGCATGTCGTGCAGCCAGGAGTTGGTTTTGGTGTTGTCGGTGATGCCCGGCGCGATGGTGTTGACGGTGATCCCCCGGTGTCCCAGCTCATTGGCCAGCCTGGGCGCCATGATCTCGAGGGCGCCCTTGCTCATGGCGTAGGGCAGCAGCGGCCAGGCGATCCTGGTGACGGCGGAGGAGATGTTGACGATCCGTCCGCCGTCGGCGAGGAGCGGCAGACACCGTTGGGTGACGAAGAACGGGGCCCGGACATTGACGCTGAAGATGCGGTCGAACTCCTCCTGAGTGACCTCGGAAATGCCCGCCACGTATCCGTCCGCCTGTGCGGCGGCCGGGTCGTCCGGTTCGGCGTAGATGGCGGCGTTGTTCACCAGGATGTTCAGCGGTCGGCCGACGAGCCCGGTCGCGAGTTCGCTGAAGAGTGTGTCGAGTGCGCCGTCGGCGGTGAGGTCCGCCCTGATCGCGAATGCCTGCCCGCCGGCCTGTTCAATCGACGCGACCGTTTCCTCGGCGTCCGCTTTGCACCGCCCGTAGTGCACGGCAACCAGAACACCGTCGGCGGCGAGCCTCCGGGCGATGGCCGCGCCGATTCCGCGCGACGCACCGGTCACCAGTGCGGTTTTTCCAGCTGTTTGGGTCATGGCGACGACCTTCGCAACCGAGCACACGGCACGGAACCCCCTCAAGACCCCGGAATCCCAAGGAAAAGGACTCCGTCGAAAGCCGAGCCACGCGGGGTACCCTGCCGGACCCTCGTAATCCATCGGGAAAACAATCCACCAGGAAATGAGTTCTGGATGACCAGTGTCAGTCCGACGACGGCGGAACAGGATCCCGACCTCCCCGTACGGCGCGCGCTGAGCGCCGCCAGGCGGGCGGAGGCCATCGCCTCCGCCACTCGCGCGGCGTGGTCGTTCTGGCAGGCCAACAACTACTACTGATGCTTTCGGCCTCACTCGGTCGCCTCCGGC
>NZ_JBSFMM010000442.1:0-3878 GCF_053599555.1 Streptomyces sp. NPDC000941 | reverse complement strand
CCACGTCTGGGAAGCCAAGGCCACCACCGCCGCCAACCTCCACGCCGCCACCCGCCACCTCCCCCTCGCCCTGTTCACCCTCTACTCCTCCGCCGCCGGCACCCTCGGCAACCCAGGACAAGCCAACTACGCCGCCGCCAACGCCTACCTCGACGCCCTCGCCACCACGCGACACCACACCGGCCTCCCCGGTGTGTCCATCGCCTGGGGCCTCTGGGCCGCCACCAGCACCCTCACCGACGACCTCACCCACGCCGACCACGCCCGCATGAACCGGTCGGGAGTCTCCCCCCTGCCCACCGATCACGCCCTCGCCCTCCTCGACACCGCCCACCGCCACGGCGAACCACACCTCGTGGCGTTGAACCTCGACGTCCACGCGCTGGCCGCGCAGCCGCCCCGCAGCCTTCCGCCGGCGTTCCGCGCGCTGGCGGCCCGCCCCGGCGGCAGCGGCGCGGCCACCCGCCGCGCCGCCACGGCCGAGCAACGCCCGGACGACTGGACGCGGCGGCTCGCCGCGCTGCCGGAACCGGAGCGGCGGCAGCGGCTGCTCACGCTGGTGCGCACCAACGCCGCGACCGTGCTCGGCCACGCCGACCCCGAAACCGTGCGGGAGGACGCGCCGTTCACCGACCTCGGCTTCGACTCGCTGACCGGCGTCGAGCTGCGCAACCGCCTCTCGGCGGCGACCGGCCTGCGGCTGCCGGCCGCCCTCATCTTCGACTTCCCCTCGGCCAGGGCGCTGGCCGGCCACCTGCTCGGCGAGCTGGGCGTGGTGGACGGCTCGCCGGGCGCGGCGACCGGCGGTGTCGACCCGGTGCTCGGGGAGCTGGCGCGGCTGGAGGACACCCTGTCGGCACTCGACCTGCCCGAGGCCGACGCACGGGCGGTGACAGATCGGCTTGAGGGCCTGCTGGCCCAATGGAAGGCGGTGTCCGCGCCGGCGGCCCAGGACGCCGAGGACACCGAGGACACCGCTGCCGACCGGCTCACGCTGGCCACCGCCGACGAGGTCCTGGCGTTCATCGACAGCGAACTCGGCACATCGTGATGGCTCACAACGCAGACGAAGGTCGTGACTCCCCATGCCGGATGAAGAAAGGCTTGTCGACTACCTCAAGCGTGTGGCGACGGACCTGCACGACACGCGGCGCAAGCTGCGCGAGGTGGAGGAGCGGCACCAGGAGCCCATCGCCATCACCGCGATGACCTGCCGGTTCCCCGGCGGCGTCGACTCGCCCGAGGCGCTGTGGGACCTGGTGGCCGCCGGGCGGGACGCCATCGGTCCCTTCCCCACGGACCGGGGCTGGGACGTGGACGCCCTCTACCACCCGGATCCCGACCACCCCGGCACGACGTACACGCGCGAGGGCGGGTTCCTGCACGACGCCGACACCTTCGACCCCGGCTTCTTCGAGATGAGCCCGCGCGAGGCGCTGGCGACCGACCCGCAGCAGCGGAAGCTGCTGGAGGTGGGGTGGGAGCTGTTCGAGCGCGCCGGCATCGACGCGACGGCGCTGCGCGGCAGCCAGACGGGCGTCTTCGTCGGCGCGGCGACCATCGGCTCGGCGGCGTCGGGCGCGCCCGTGCGCAAGGAGTCCGAGGGGTACGCGGGCGTCGCGCCCAGCATGCTGTCGGGCCGCCTCGCGTACGCCTTCGGGCTTGAGGGCCCGGCGCTGACGGTGGAGACGGCGTGCTCGGCGTCGCTGGTGGCGATGCACCTGGGGATCGCGGCGCTGCGGAACGGCGAGTGCGGCCTGGCGGTGGCGGGCGGCGTGACCGTCATGTCCTCGCCGGCCGTGTTCACCGGCTTCGCCCGGCAGCGCGGCCTGGCGCCGAACGGGCGGTGCAAGCCGTTCGCCGCCGCGGCCGACGGCACCGGCTGGGGCGAAGGCGCCGGGCTCGTGCTGCTGGAACGCCTCTCCGACGCCCGCCGCAACGGCCACCAGGTGCTCGCCGTCATCCGTGGCTCGGCCGTCAACCAGGACGGCGCCAGCAACGGCATCGCCGCGCCCAACGGGCCCTCACAGCAGCGGGTCATCCGCGCGGCGCTGCGCAACGCCCGCCTGTCGTCCGCCGAGGTGGACGCGGTGGAGGCGCACGGCACCGGCACCCGCCTCGGCGACCCGATCGAGGCGGACGCGCTGCACGCCACGTACGGGCGGCAGCGCCCGGAGGGCAGGCCACTGCTGCTGGGCTCGGTCAAGTCCAACATCGGGCACACGCAGGGCGCGGCGGGCGTCGCGGGCGTCATCAAGACGGTGATGGCGATCCGGCACGGCGTGCTGCCCGCGACGGTCAACGTGGACGAGCCGACGCCGCGCGTGGACTGGTCCGGCGCGGTGCGCCTGCTGACGGAGCCACAGGCGTGGCCGGAGACGGGCCGGCCGCGCCGCGCCGGGGTGTCGTCGTTCGGCATCTCCGGCACCAACGCGCACCTGATCCTGGAGCAGCCGGCCGACCCGTCCCCGGCGAAGGGGAAGAGCGGGGGCCAGAACGACAGCGAGGGCGAGGAGCCGCAGCGGCCGGCGATCACGGCCGGCGGCGTGGTGCCGTGGGTGCTGTCGGCGCGCGGCGAGGGCGCGCTGGCGCGGCAGGCGCGGCGCCTGGCCGACTGGGCCGAACGCCACCCCGGCGCGGTGGCGGACGTGGGCCGTTCGCTGGCGACGGCACGCGCCCGCCTGGAGCACCGGGCCGTGGTCGTCGGCGAGGACCGGGCGGCGCTGCTCGGCGGCCTCGCCCGGCTGGCCGCCGGCGAACCCGACCCGGCTGTCGTCACCGGTACGGCCGGCCCGACCGGCGCCGGGCCGGTGTTCGTCTTCCCCGGGCAGGGCTCGCAGTGGCTCGGCATGGGCGTCGGACTCCTCGACTCCTCCCCCGTCTTCGCCGCCCGGATCGCCGAGTGCGAGCGGGCCCTGGCGCCGTACGTCGACTGGTCGCTGACCGGCGTGCTGCGCGGCACCGACACCGCCGCCGACCCCGCCCGCGACGACGTGATCCAGCCCGTGCTGTGGGCCATCCACGTCGCGCTGGCCGCCGTCTGGCAGAGCTTCGGCGTCACCCCGGCGGCCGTCATCGGCCACTCCCAGGGCGAGGTCGCGGCGGCGTGCGTCGCCGGGGCCCTGACCCTGGAGGACGGCGCCAGGATCATCGCCCTGCGCGCGAAGGCCCTGCGGCCCCTCATCGGGCACGGCGCCATGGCCTCCCTCAGCCTGAGCGCCGAGGAGACCGAACGCCTCCTCGCCGATCTCGGCCCGGATCAGGCCGGTGACGTCGTCGCCGCCGCCCACAACGGCCCGCAGGCGACGGTGGTCTCGGGCTCCCCCGACCGGGTGGCCGCGGTGCTGGCCGCCGCGAGAGAGCGGGGCGCGCGGACCCGCACCATCGACGTCGCCTACGCCTCCCACGGCCCGCACGTCGACCGCATCTGCGAGGACATCCTCGGCGCGCTCGGCGAGGTGTCCCCCACCGAGTCCGGCATCGCGTTCTACTCCACCGTCAGCGCCGAGCGCGTCTCCACGACCGGGCTCGACGCGGAGTACTGGTTCACCAGCCTCCGCCGCCCGGTCCGCTTCGCCGACGCCGTTCGCCGCCTGGTCGCCGACGGCTACCGGGCGTTCGTCCAGTGCAACCCGCACCCCATCCTCTCCACCAGCCTGCAGGACGTCTTCGAGGAGTCCGGCACCCGCGCCGTCGCGCTGGCCACGCTCCGCCGCGACCAGGGCGGGCCGCGGCAGCTGGCGCTGGCGCTGGCGCATGCCCACGCCGCCGGCGTGGACGTCGACTGGCGGCCCTGGTTGGCGTCCGGGTCCGAGGTCGCGCTGCCCACCTACGCCTTCGACCGCGAGCGCTTCTGGATTCCCCACGGCGGGACGGGC
>NZ_JBSFMM010000441.1:0-3902 GCF_053599555.1 Streptomyces sp. NPDC000941 | reverse complement strand
GCTCGCTCCTCCGTCGCTGCGCGGCTCCTCAGTCCAGCCCGCGCAGCGCGCCAAGACACGCTCATACCCCACTCGCTCATTGTCGAAGGGACTCGACGATGCACGACATACGGAGCACCACCCGCACCCTGCTGCGAACCGCCGCGCTCCCCGCTCTCGGCGCGCTGCTGCTGACCGCGCTCCCCGCGCCGGTCGCATACGCCGCGAGCACCCTGGCCAACACCGGATTCGAGGCCGACGGCACCGGCACCGCCACCCCGTCCGGCTGGAGCACCTACTCCGCCGCCGGCAACAACAACGCCTCGTACACCGAGACCGGCGGCCACAGCGGCGGCTACCGGCTGTCCCACTGGTCCTCCTCGGCGTACAAGGTGCAGACCTACCAGTACCTGTCCGGCCTCGCGAACGGCACCTACACGCTCAGCGCGTGGGTGCGCTCCAGCGGCGGACAGAGCGCTGCGTACCTCGCCCTGCGCGACTGCGGCGGCGCCGAGCAGCGCACCGATCTGCCGCCCACCCCGAACGGCACGTGGATCCGCCTGGTCACCTCGGTCACGGTCACCAGTGGCCAGTGCACCATCAGCCTCAACTCCGACGCCCACGCGGGGGAGTGGGCCAACCTGGACGACCTCACCTTCACCAAGGGCAGCACGGGACTTACGGTCAAGGGCGGGGACGTGTCCACCCTCGCCAAGAACGAGGCATTCGGCGCCACCTACCGCTCCGCGAACGGCACCAGCGGTGATGCCCTGGCCATCCTGCGCGCCTCCGGTATGAACTACGCGCGGCTGAAGGTGTGGGTGAACCCGGCCGACGGCTACAACACCAAGGCCAAGGTGCTGGCCATGGCCAAGCGAGCCAAGGCCCAGGGGATGAAGCTGCTGGTCGACTTCCACTACTCCGACAGCTGGGCCGACCCCGGCAAGCAGACCAAGCCGGCCGCCTGGGCCGGACACGACTACAGCCGGCTCAAGCAGGACGTGTACGACCACACGTACGACGTCCTGGGCGCGCTGAAGGCGCAGGGCACCACGGCCGACATGGTCCAGATCGGCAATGAGATCAACGGCGGCATGCTCTGGCCCGAGGGCTCCACCAGCAACTTCTCCCAGCTCGCCGGGCTGCTCACCGCCGGTGCGAACGCCGCCAAGGCCGTTTCGTCCGACACCAAGATCGCGCTGCACCTGGCCAAGGGCGGGGACAACGGGGGCACGAGGTGGTGGTTCGACCAGGCGGTCGCGCAGAAGGTGCCGTTCGACGTCATCGCCCTGTCGTACTACGGCTACTGGCACGGCCCGCTGTCCGATCTGCAGGCCAACCTGGACGACGTGGCGGCCCGCTACGGCAAGCCGGTGCTGGTCGCCGAGACCGCCTACGCCCACACCCTGGCCAACGACGACGGCCTGGCCAACAACGTGGCCACCGCCGACCAACTCGTCGACGGCTACCCCGCCACCCCCGCCGGGCAGGCCGCCAACCTCCGGGATGTGATGAACGTGGTGGAGGCGGTGCCGGGCGGCCGGGGCCTGGGCGTCGTCTACTGGGAGCCGGCCTGGACCGCGGTCAAGGGCAGCGGCTGGGACCCCACCGACCCGGGCTCCGGCAACGCCTGGGAGAACCAGGCCCTGTTCGACTACGGCGACAAGGCCCTGCCCGCGATGGACTGGTTCGGCCACCGCTGACCGGTGAACTGTGCGCGCCGGATATGTTGACGGACGCTCATGTTTACCCGACGGTAGGTTCATGGCGACCACAGTGACGCACGGGATGAGAGTTCGTCTTCGTACGGGCCGCATACGACTGCTCGGGGCGGCCGCCCTGCTGCTCCTGGCGGCGGTCGCCGCTCCGGGCGGCACCGCGGCCGCCGCCGAGCCGCCCTGGTCCGACGGCCCGGCCGCGGACCGGATCTCCGTAGCGGGCGGCCGGTTCACCGACGGCCACGGGCGCGAGGTCGTACTGCGCGGATTCAATGTCTCCGGCGAGGTCAAGCTGGCGGAGAACGGCGGCCTGCCCTTCGCAAGCACCGCCGACGCCCGGAAGTCCGCCCAGGCCATGCGCGGCCTCACCGGCGCCAACTCGGTCCGCTTCCTGCTGTCCTGGGCCCACGCCGAGCCCGAGCCCGGCAAGGTCGACGAGGAGTATCTGCGCAAGGCCACCGAGCAGATACGGGCCTTCCTGGACGCCGGGATACGGATCTACCCCGACTTCCACCAGGACCTCTACTCCCGCCAACTGTTCGACAAGGACAGCTGGTACTCCGGCGACGGCGCGCCCGAATGGGTCGTCAAGGCCGGCGGCTACCCCAAGGAGTCCTGCGGCATCTGCGTCCACTGGGGCCAGAACATCACCCAGAACCCCGCCGTCCAGGACGCCACCCGAGACTTCTGGAAGAACCGCGCCCTGCAGACCTCCGCCGGAACGGTCCGGGTCCAGGACGCCTTCCTGGTCACCGCCGAGAAGACCATGGCCTACCTCGCCGGCCGGCTGACCGCCGACGAGTTCGCCCGCGTCGTCGGCTTCGACCCGTACAACGAGCCGTACGCGGGCCGCTACGACGACGGACAGTCCAGCCGCGCCTGGGAGAAGGACGTGCTGTGGCCGTTCTATGAGAAGTTCCGGGCGCGTATGGACGCCGCGGGCTGGGCCGACAAGCCCGCCTTCGTCGAGCCCAACCTGTTCTGGAACTCCAACATCGACTTCCAGCGCCAGGAGGGCGGCCTGCTCGACGCCGGGGCCATCGGCTCGCGCTATGTGTTCAACACCCACTTCTACGACCAGAAGGCCATCTCCGGCGTCTTCATGCCCGGCAAGGCCCAGGACGGCCAGTACGCCACCGACTTCGCCACCGTGCGCGACCGCGCCTCGGCGCTCGGCACCACGGCCGTCGTCAGCGAGTACGGACACCCGCTGACCGGCTTCACCTCCGACAAGGCGCCGACCGTGGTCAAGGGCCTGTACCAGGCGCTGGACTCCCGGCTCAGCGGCGCCACCTGGTGGAGCAAGGCCGCCGGCTCCGGCCCCGTCCTGTCCGCCAACCAGTGGCAGTGGGATCTGTACAACGGGCGCCACCACGAGGCGATGAACGGCAACCCCGACAAGATCCTCACCGCCGGCGACGCCTGGAACGACGAGGACCTGTCGGCCGTACGGCTCGACGACACCGGGGCGGCCGTGCTCCGCCAGGACGCCCGGCTGCTGGACCGCCTCTACCCGAGCGCGGTGGCGGGCCGCACCCTCGCCTTCACCTTCGAGGACCGCTCGCGCGACGGCTCCACCACCCTGAGCTGGGACCGCGTCCCCAGCAGCCTGCCCAGCGTCGCCCGGCTGGTCGGCTCGGGGCGCTACGGGATGCTGGTGTGGCGGCAGAACAGCACCACCGAGGCCCCCACCGAACTGCACCTGCCCCGCGACTTCGATTCCCGTCAGGTCACCGTCGTCTCCGACCTGGGCACCGTCACCGGCCCGCCCGCCTACACCGCGCACGGGCACACCGCCGACCACCCCGTGGCGACCGCGGCGGAGAGCGGCGGCACCGACGCCAGGCGGCTGCTGCTCTCCGCGCCGTCCGGCGCCGGAACCCTCCACTACGCGCTGGTCGCCGACGGCACCGCCGCCCCCTCGGCCGAGCTGCGCGCCGCGGCACAGCGCGAGCTCAGCGCGTGGGCGCAGGCCGCCGGCTTCCCGAACTGACCCGCCGGCGTCACCAGCGGTGGTGCACCTGGGCGCGGATCCGCCGGTCGTACAGCTCGCGGACCGCGTCCAGCGTGTCCTGCTCCAGCGCGGGCAGCGCCGCCGCCGTGGCGTTCGCCCGGGCCTGCGCGGGCGGACGCGCCCCCCGGGAGGCCCGGGTCACCCCCCGCGGCTGGGCGACCCCCCCCCGCGCGGGCTGCGCGGGCGTCGCC
>NZ_JBSFMM010000440.1:0-3924 GCF_053599555.1 Streptomyces sp. NPDC000941 | reverse complement strand
TTCGGCGATCGAGGCCATCATTCCGTACTCGACCCCGTTGTGAACCATCTTCACGAAGTGTCCGGCGCCGCTCGGACCGCAGTGGAGATAGCCCTGGGGTGCCGTGCCGTCGGCCTGTCTGCTCGGGGTCGGCTCGGCGGAGCCGGCGCCGGGCGCGATGGTCCGGAAGATGGGGTCGAGCCGGGCGACCTGCTCCCGCTCACCGCCGATCATGAGGCAGTATCCGCGGTCGAGCCCCCAGACCCCGCCCGAGGTCCCGCAGTCCAGATAGTGGATGCGGCGAGGAGCGAGCTGCGCCGCGCGGGTGATGTCATCGCGGTAGTAGGAGTTGCCACCGTCGATGACCGCGTCGCCCGGGGCGAGGAGTTCGGCCAGCTGATCGAGGGTGGGCTGGACGACGGCGGCGGGCAGCATGAGCCAGGCGGCCCGTGGCCGCTCCAGCTTCGCCACCAGGTCGCCGAGCGAGCGGGCGGCGACGGCGCCCTCGCCTTCCAGCTCCCGTACGGCGCTTTCGTCGAGGTCGTAGACCACACAGCGGTGGCCGTCGCGCATCAGCCGGCGCACGAGGTTCGCGCCCATCCGGCCGAGCCCGATCATGCCGAGCTGCATGGGGGTGTCGGTAGCCATGGTGCTCTCCTGCGGGACGTTGTGGGACGGCCCTGGCGACGGGCCCTGGCGGATGGGCCCTAGCGTTTGAGGGCGCGGTAGCGGCGGATGAGGGCGTTGGACGACGAGTCGTGGGCGAGCTCCGGTTCGGCGTCGGAGGTGAGTTCCGGGGTGATCCGGGCCGCGAGTACCTTGCCGAGCTCCACCCCCCACTGGTCGAAGGGATCGATGTCCCAGATCACCCCCTGGGTGAACACGCTGTGCTCGTAGAGGGAGACGAGTGTGCCGAGCAGCCGAGGTGTCAGGACCTCGCCGAGCAGCACATTGGTGGGGCGATTGCCTTCCATGACACGGTGCGGAACGACCTCGGGCGCGGTGCCCTCCGCCCGGACCTCCCGCTCGGTCTTCCCGAAGGCGAGCGCTTCGGCCTGCGCGAAGATGTTGGACGACAGGATGTCGTGGTGGTCGCCGAGCGGGTTGAGGCTCTTGCCGAAGCCGATCAGATCGAGCGGTATCAGCCGGGTCCCCTGGTGGATGAGCTGGTAGAAGCTGTGCTGGCCGTTGGTGCCCGGCTCGCCCCAGTAGACGGGGCCCGTGTCGTAGTCGACCGGTGCGCCGCCTAGGGTCACATGCTTGCCGTTCGACTCCATGGTCAGTTGCTGCAGATATGCCGGGAACCGCTTCAGATACTGCTCGTACGGCATCACACCGATGGTCTGGACGCCGAAGAACTCCGCGTACCAGACGGCGAGGAGCCCCATGAGCCCGGGCAGGTTCGCCTCGAGCGGGGCCGTGCGGAAGTGTTCGTCCATGGCGTGGAAGCCTGCCAGCATGTCGTGGAACTGCTCGGGTCCGATGGCGACCATGGTGGACAGACCGATGGCGGAGTCCATCGAATAACGACCGCCCACCCAGTCCCAGAACTCGAACATGTTGGCCGTGTCGATGCCGAATTCCGCCACGCGCCGGGCATGGGTCGAGACCGCGACGAAGTGCCGGGCCACGGCCTCCTCGCTGCCGAGGGCGCCGACCACCCAGTCGCGCGCCGACCGGGCGTTGGTGAGGGTTTCCAGTGTGCCGAAGGTCTTGGAGGAGATGATGAACAGGGTCTCCTCCGGGGAGAGGTCGCGGGTCGCCTCGACGAAGTCGGTCGCGTCGACGTTGGACACGAAACGGAAGGTCAGATCGCGCCGGGTGTAGTGGCGCAGCGCCTCGTACGCCATGACAGGACCGAGGTCGGAGCCGCCGATCCCGACGTTGACGATGTTTCTGATCGGCTTTCCGGTGTGCCCCTTCCACTCGCCCGACCGAATGCGCCGGGCGAACGCGGCCATGCGGTCCAGGACGGAGTGGACCTGGGCGACGACATCGGCGCCGTCGACGACGAGGGAACTCCCTTGTGGCATACGGAGGGCCACGTGCAGCGCCGGGCGGTCTTCCGAGACGTTGATGTGCTCGCCGCGGAACATCGAGTCCCTGCGCCCTTCCACCCCGCACTCCCGGGCGAGCTCGCAGAGCAGCCGCATCGTCTCGTCGGTGACGCGGTTCTTGGAGTAGTCGAGATACAGCCCGGCCCCCTCCGCGCACAGCCGCTCACCGCGGTCCGGGTCCTGCGCGAACAGGTCACGCAGATGGACCGCCCCGATCTCGGAGTGATGTTGTTCAAGTGCCTTCCACGACGGCTTCTGCCGCAGGGAGTCGATGGACATCTCGTGGACCTCCTCAGCCCGGAGCCACCAGCTCGCGCGCCACCTGAGAGACACGCTCAGGGGTGAATCCGAACTTGTTGAGCAGCTGTTTGAGGGGTGCGGAGGCGCCGAAGGTGTGCATACCGACGATGGCCCCGCCGCTACCGACGTACCGGTCCCAGCCGAGCGTGGAGGCCTTCTCCACCGCGACCCTGGCCGTCACCGCGGGCGGCAGCACCTGATCGCGGTACTCCCGCGGCTGGCGGTCGAACAGCTCCCAGCACGGCATGCTCACCACCCGGGACGCGATGCCCTCGGCGGCGAGTTCGTCATGCGCGGCCAGGGCCAGCGACACCTCGGAGCCGGTGGCGAGCAGGATCAACTCGGGCTCGCCGGGGGACGCGTCCGCCAGGACGTAGGCACCCCGCGCGACACCACTGGCCGCCCCGAGCCGATCGCGGTCGAGGGTGGGGAGGGGCTGGCGGGAGAGGACGATCGCGGCCGGCTCCCTGCGCAGGGCGGTGACCAGGCGCCACGTTTCGACGACCTCGTTCGCGTCGGCGGGCCGGAAGACGAGCAGCCCGGGCGTCGCGCGCAACCCCGCCAGTTGCTCGACGGGCTGGTGTGTGGGTCCGTCCTCGCCGACCCCGATGGAGTCATGGGTGAAGATGTGCAGGGTGGGGATCTCCATCAGCGCGGAGAGGCGGATGGCCGCCTTGGCGTAGTCGGAGAAGATCAGGAACCCGGACCAGTACGGACGGAGCTTCGTCAGCGCCATGCCGTTGGCGACGGCGGCAGCCGCGTGTTCGCGGACACCGAGGTGCAGATTGCTCCCGGACCGGTCGTCGGGCTGGAAGTCGCCCGCTCCGCCGAATACGAGGCGGGTCTTGGTCGACGGCGTCAGATCGGCGGACCCGCCGAGGACCCAGGGCACCGCTGTGGCCACGGCGTTCAGCACCTGGCCCGACGAATCGCGGCTCGCCAGACCCTTGGGGTCGGCCGGGAAGGTGGGCAGCGCGTCCTCCCAGCCGTCCGGGAGTCGCCGACGCTGGATCCGCTCCAGTTCCTCGGCGAGTTCGGGGTGTGCGCCGCGGTAGGCGTCGAACGTCTTCTCCCAGCCGCTGCGCAACTCCGCGCCCCGCGCGCCGATACCGCGCGCGAACCAGTCCGGCACACCGTCGGGGATGTGGAAATCGGCGTCCGGCGGAATGCCGAGAACACGCTTGGTGGCTCTGACCCCCTCCGGCCCGAACGGCGCTCCGTGTGCCTTCGGTGAGTCCTCGACCGGCGAGCCGTAGCCGATGTGGCTGTGTACGAGGACCAGGGTCGGACGCTCGGCCTCGGTGCGGAAGGTGTGGAAGGCGCGGCTGATCTGGTCGAGGTCGTTGGCGTCGGCGACGGTGGTCACGTTCCAGCCGTAGGCCAGGAAGCGCGCGGCGACATCCTCGGTGAAGGTGATGTCGGTGTGGCCCTCGATGGTGACCCGGTTGGAGTCGTAGATCCAGCACAGATTGGACAGCTGCAGGTGTCCGGCCAGCGAGGCCGCCTCGGAGGAGACGCCCTCCATCATGCAGCCGTCCCCGGCGAGCGCGTACACGTCGAAGTCGAAGAGCGTGAAGTCGTCGCGGTT